>NZ_JBSFUA010000026.1:0-113918 GCF_053591555.1 Crossiella sp. NPDC003009
TCCGGTTCCGGGCCGTCGGTCTGGTTGACCCGCTGCCGCACGGCCTGCTGGTCGGCGGGCAGCAGCTCCGGCAGCGGCTGCACCCAGGCGGCCGGCCCGCGCACCCCGTGCGCGGTGCTCGCCGGGGGCAAGGTGCTCGCCTGTTCGGCGACCGCGCGGGTGGAGGGTATCCGGCGTGGGCTGCGCCGCCGGGAGGCCGAGGGGCGCTGTCCCGAGCTGGTGGTGTTCGAGGACGACCAGACCAGGGACGCGCGGTTGTTCGAGCCGGTGGCGCTGGGGATCGAGCAGCTCGCGCCGGGGATCGAGATCGTGCGGCCGGGGCTGGTCGCGCTGCCCGCGCAGGGGCCGGTGGGGTACTTCGGCGCGGAGGAGGCGGCCGAGCGGCTGGTCGACCAGGTCGGGGCGCTGGCCGGGGTGGAGTGCCAGGTCGGGGTGGCGGACGGGTTGTTCGCCGCCACACTGGCCGCACACCGCGGGGTGCTGGTGCCGCCCGGGGGCAGTCCGGAGTTCTTGGCGCCACTGGGGATCGGTGAGCTGGACCAGCCCGCGGAGCGGTTGGCCGGGCGGGGTGAGCTGGTGGACCTGTTGCGGCGGTTGGGGTTGCGGTCGCTGGGGGAGTTCGGGGCGTTGCCGGAGCGGGAGGTGGCCTCCCGGTTCGGCGCGGCGGCGGTGCGGGCGCACCGGCTGGCGCGCGGACTGGAGGAGCGGCCTGCCGACCGGCGGCTGCCACCGGCGGAACTGGCGGTGGCACAACAACTTGACCCGCCGGTGGAGCGGGTGGACGCGGCCGCGTTCGCGGCGCGGGCGCTGGCCGAGCGGCTGCACACCGTGCTGGCCGCGCGCGGGCTGGCCTGCACCCGGCTGGCCATCCAGGCCCGCACCGAGCACGGCGAGGAGCTGAGCCGGGTGTGGCGGTGCGCGGAACCGTTGACCGCCAACGGGATCGCCGACCGGGTGCGCTGGCAGCTGGACGGCTGGCTGCGGGCGGGCGGGCCGACCGCGGGGATCAACCTGTTGCGGGTGGAGCCGGAGGAGGTGGTGGACGCCGGGGTGCTCCAGCTCGACCTGTGGAAGGGCGAGGGCGCGGCGCAGCTGGCCGAGCGGGCCGGGCGGGCCTTCGTCCGGGTGCAGGGGCTGCTGGGGCCGGAGGCGGTGTGCACCGGGGTGCTCGGTGGCGGACGCGGTCCTGGGGAGCGGGTCCGCTGGGTGCCCTGGGGTGACGAGGCGCGGCCCCGGCACGATCCGGAGCCGCCGTGGCCGGGGCGGCTGCCCGCGCCCTCGCCGACGCTGGTGCCTGCCGAGCCGGTGGCCGCGATCGTGAAGGACCGGCGGGGCAACCTGGTTAGCGTCAGCGCGCGGCAGCGGATCAGCGGGCCGCCGCACGAGGTGACTGTCGAAAGTGGACGGTCGCGGCTGGTTACCGCGTGGGCCGGGCCGTGGACGGTGGAGGAGCGCTGGTGGCTGCCGCCGGAGCTGGGCGCGAACCGGGTGGCCCGGTTGCAGGTGCTGCTGGCGGACGGGCAGGCGTTGCTGCTGGCCTGTGCCAACGGGTCCTGGCAGGTGGAAGGGGTGTACGACTGATGGGGTGGAACAACCCGCCGGTGAGCTGGCGGGAGTTCGAGCAGGCGCTCTCCGGCAGGCCGCGCGATGAGGAGCACCCCGGCGACGGCGGGGACAGCCCGGCCTGGAGCCGGCGGCGGGCGGCGTACGAGCCGGACCTGCCGCCGAGCCAGCTGCCGCCCCGGGTGCCCTACGCGGAGCTGCACTGCCACTCCAACTTCAGCTTCCTGGACGGGGCCAGCCATCCGGAGGAGCTGGCGGCCGAGGCGGCGCGGCTGGGGCTGAGCGCGCTGGCGATCACCGACCACGATGGCATGTACGGGGTGGTGCGCTTCGCCGAGGCGGCCGGGGCGCACGGGCTGGGCACCGTGTTCGGGGCCGAGCTGAGCCTGGGGCTGACCATGCCGCAGAACGGGATCCCGGATCCGGAGGGCAGCCACCTGCTGGTGCTCGCGCGCAACCCGGTCGGCTACGGGTCGCTGTGCCGGGCGATCACCAAGGCGCAGCTGGCTGGCAAGGAGAAGGGCAAGCCGGTCTACGAGCTGGAAGACGTTGCCGCGCAAGCAGACCAGGACTGGCTGGTGCTCACCGGGTGCCGCAAGGGCATGGTGCGCCAGGCGCTGGCCACCGGCGGGCCGGAGGCGGCGGCGCGGGAGCTGGACCGGCTGGTGGCGCTGTTCGGGCGCGACCACGTGGTGGTGGAGCTGACCGACCACGGGCTGCCCGGCGACACCACCCGCAACGACCAGCTGGCGGGCCTGGCCGAGCGGCACGGGCTGCGGGTGGCGGCCACCAACGCGGTGCACTACTCCGCGCCCTCCCGGCACCGGCTGGCCACCGCGATGGCCGCGGTGCGGGCCCGGCGCAGCCTGGACGAGATGGACGGCTGGCTGCCGCCCTCCGGGGCCGCGCACCTGCGCTCCGGCGCGGAGATGGCCGAGCGGTTCCGGCGCTACCCGACCGCCGTGCCTACCGCCGCCGAGCTGGGCATCCGGCTGTCCTTCAACCTCAAGAGCGTCAAGCCGCGGCTGCCGCCCTACCCGGTGGATCCCGGGCACGACGAGGACAGCTTCCTGCGCAGGCAGGTCTACCTGGGGCTGCACAAGCGGGTCGCGGAAGGCGCGAAGTTCGACGAGCAGCGGCGGCAGGTCGAGCACGAGCTGGCGGTGATCAAGGAGCTGGGGTTCGCCGGGTACTTCCTGGTGGTGTGGGACCTGGTGGAGTTCTGCGCCCGCGCGGACATCCTCTGCCAGGGCCGGGGCTCGGCGGCCAACTCGGCGGTGTGCTTCGCACTGGGCATCACGCACGCCGACCCGGTGGAGTACAAGCTGCTGTTCGAGCGGTTCCTGGCGCCGGAGCGGGACGGGCCGCCGGACATCGACCTGGACATCGAGTCCGACCGGCGGGAAGAGGTGATCCAGTACGCCTACGAACGCTACGGCCGCAGCCACGCGGCGCAGGTGGCCAACGTGATCACCTACCGCGGCCGCTCCGCCGTGCGGGACACCGCCAAGGCGCTGGGCTTCTCCACCGGGCAGCAGGACGCCTGGAGCAAGCAGATCGAGCGCTGGGGCCCGATGGAGTCCACTGTGGACGACACCGAGATCCCGCTGCCGGTGCTGGAGCTGGCCGCCGAGCTGGAAGGCGCGCCCCGGCACCTGGGCATCCACTCCGGCGGCATGGTCATCTCCGAGCAGCCGATCGGCGAGACCTGCCCGGTGGAGTGGGCGCGGATGGCCAACCGCAGCGTGCTGCAGTGGGACAAGGACGACTGCGCGGCCATGGGACTGGTCAAGTTCGACCTGCTCGGCCTCGGCATGCTCTCCGCGCTGCACTACATGATCGACCTGGTCGCCGAGCACCACGGCCGGACGGTCACCCTGCACCAGCTCGGCCAGGACCTGGCCGATCCGGCGGTGTACGAGATGCTGCGCAGGGCGGACGCGATCGGCGTGTTCCAGGTGGAGAGCAGGGCCCAGCTGGCCACCCTGCCCCGGATGCGGCCGGAGAAGTTCTACGACCTGGTGGTGGAGGTCGCGCTGATCCGGCCCGGCCCGATCCAGGGCGGTTCGGTGCACCCCTACATCCGCCGCCGCAACGGCAAGGAGGAGATCACCTACGAGCATCCGCTGCTGAAGAAAGCGCTGGCGAAAACCCTTGGCGTGCCGCTGTTCCAGGAGCAGCTGATGCAGATCGCGGTGGAGGTGGCCGGTTTCTCCGCGGCCGAGGCGGACGAGCTGCGCCGGGCCATGGGGGCCAAGCGTTCCGGGGAGCGGATGGCCCGGCTGAAGGACCGGTTCTTCAGCGGTATGGCCCGCAACGGGATCACCGGGGACACCGCGCAGCGGATCTACGACAAGCTGGTGGCCTTCGCCAACTTCGGCTTCCCGGAGAGCCACGCGCTCAGCTTCGCGCTGCTGGTCTACGCGAGCAGCTGGTTCAAGCTGTACTACCCGGCCGCGTTCTGCGCCGCCCTGCTGCGCGCGCAGCCGATGGGCTTCTACTCGCCGCAGTCCCTGGTCGCCGACGCCAGGCGGCACGGCGTGACCGTGCTCGGCCCGGACATCAACGCCAGCCTGCCGCACGCCGGGCTGGAGCCTGGTGAAGCGGGGAAACCGGTGGTGCGACTGGGTTTGGGCTCGGTGCGCACGGTGGGCATGCCGCTGGCCGAGCGGATCGTGGCCGCGCGCGCCGAGGGACCGTATGCCGACATGGTGGACCTGGCCCGCCGCTGCAAGCTGACCCTGCCGCAGCTGGAGGCGCTGGCCACCTCGGGCGCGTTCAGCTGCTTCGGGCTCAACCGCAGGGCCGCGCTGTGGGCCGCGGGCGCGGTGGCCAGGGAGGGACCGGGCAGCCTGCCGGGCACCACGGTCGGGGTGACCGCGCCGCCGCTGCCCGGCATGGACGCGCTGGAGCAGGCGGTCGCCGACGTGTGGGCCACCGGCATCTCCCCGGACAGCTACCCGATCCAGTTCCTGCGCGAGAAGCTGACCGCGCGCGGCGTGCTGACCACCGCCGAACTGTCCACTGTGGACAACGGTCGGCGGGTGGCGGTGGGTGGCGCGGTGACCCACCGGCAGCGCCCGGCCACCGCGGGCGGGGTCACCTTCCTCAACCTGGAGGACGAGACCGGCATGGTGAACGTGGTGTGCACGCAGGGCGTGTGGGCCCGGTACCGGCGGATCGCGCGGCAGAGTTCGGCGGTGGTGGTGCGCGGGGTGCTGGAGAAGGCGCAGGGGGTGATCAGCCTGCGGGCCGAGCACCTGTCCGCGCTGGACCTGCGGATCCCGGTGCGCTCACGGGACTTCCAGTGAGCGCACCGGGCCGCGGGGTTCAGCGCATGGCCGAGGTGATCTCCTTGGCCCACTCCCACGGGCGGGCGGTGCCGCCGGGGTTGGAGTTGAAGTACTCCCAGCCGTCCACGCCGCCGAAGGTCGGGTACTTCTGCACCAGCGACCGGATGGTGTTCTTCAGCTTGTCCAGCTCCACGTAACCGCCGCAGGAGGCCGGGTTGGTGATCACGCCCGCGACCACCTTGGCCGGCGGGATGAGCTTGCGGCCGATGATCCGGTCGTAGCCCGCGGTGTCGGCCATGCTGCCCCAGCCGCAGTAGAACTGGGCGTTGAACCAGTTGATCTGGCTGCCGCGTTCCCGGTACAGCGTCTCGTAGTTGAAGCCGGAGATGTTGCCGCCGCCGTAGAGCGCGCTGGCCACCGGGGCGAGCGTGATCAGGAAGCTGCTGCCGAAGTCCTTGCGCAGCGCATCGATCAGCTTGGTGATACCGGCCTGGGACATCTTCTCCTCGACGTCGAGGTCGACGCCGTTGAGCCCGTAGGTGGTGATCACGTTCTTCAGCAGCGGGTAGAAGGTGGCGAAGTCGCGTTCCAGGTTCGCGTAGGTGCCCTGGGCCGCACCGCCGACCATGCCGATCACGTTGATCCCTCGGTCCCGCATGGACTTGAGGTCCTGCCACATCTGGGTGTAGCGCTCGTGCGCCGGCGGGTGGTCGTTGAGGTGCACCGACTTGTCCGCGTTGAGGTGGATCGCGGCCACGATGACGTCGGTGACCCCGGTGTTGTTGGTCAGCAGCGGCAGCGGCGAGACGTAGTCACCGGTGGCCCCGTTGCTGTACTGGGTCTGGTAGTAGACGACCGTGCGCTTGTGCGGCGCGGCCTGCGCCGGAGTGGCCAGTGACAGCAGCAGGACCAGCGTCCCGGCCGCGGTGAGCAGCTTCCGCATCAGTGATCTCCTTGGCTGGCAGGGTTTCGCGGGAGCCGAACGGTGACGATCTCGAACGGCCGCAGACTCAGCTCGAACCCGTTGCCGGTCACCTCGTACTCGGTGGTGTCGTTCCAGCGGCGTTCCAGGAGGTCGGTGGAGTAGGCGGCGGTGATCTCCGCGCCGATGGCCAGACGCGCCCTGGCGCGGCAGCCGAGGGCCTCGTAGAGCCGGAGCACCAGGTCGCCGCTCTGGTCGTCGGCGAGCTTGACCGACTCGACCACCACGCCCGGGTTGTCCACCGTGACGATCGGGCTGACGGCAGCCCCGGAACCGGAAACCACCCGCTCCGGCAGGTTGATCCGGTACCCGGCGCGCACCGCGTCCGCCTTGTCCGCGCCGAGCACCAGCGCGTGCCGGAACCGGTGCACGCCGTGGTCGGTCTCCGGGTCGGGGAAGCGCGGCGCGCGCAGCAGCGAGGCCCTGATCACGCTGACCGTGCCGCCGCCCTCCCGCGCGGCCCTGCTGATGTCGTGGCCGTAGGTGGAGTCGTTGGCCAGCGCCACCCCGTAGTCCGGTTCGCCCAGGTGCACCCAGCGGTGCGCGCAGATCTCGAACTTGGCCGCGTCCCAGCTGGTGTTGGTGTGCGTCGGCCGGTACACGTGCCCGAACTGGGTCTCCGCGGCCACCCGGTCGGACTGCACGTCCACCGGGAAGCTCAGCTTGAGGAACTTCTCCGTCTCGTGCCAGTCCACCTCGGTGTCGATCTCCACGCAGCGGCTGCCCGCGCGCAGGGTGAGCAGCTGGGTCACCGTGGAGGCGGAGAACGAGCGCTGGATCCGCAGGGTGGCCAGCTCCGGCGAGTTGGTCTCCACGCTGACCAGCTCCGCCTCGGTCAGGTCGGTGACCTTGTTGCGGTAGAAGGAGTCCACGTCCCAGGCGTCCCACATGTTCGGGAAGTCCGGGTGCAGCTGCAACAGGTTCGCCCGCGCGCCGGGGGCGATGACCTCGCGGTCGGCGGCCAGGTCGTGGATCGAGCTGATCAGGCCGTCGGCGTCCACCGTCACCGACAGGAACTCGTTGCCCAGCACCGTGACACCGTCCACAGTGGACATCGAGACGGGATGCCCGGCGAACTCGCCGCGGGTCAGCGCGCCTGCGGCCGGGACCTCCGCGTGGGCGTGCGGGGCCGCGTTGAACACCATTGGCGCGTCCCCGGCGCCGGCCAGGGCCTGTTGCGCCACACCGATGATCTCGTTCAGCTCGTCGGCGACCGCGGCGTAGGTCTCCTCGGCCTCCCGGTGCACCCAGGCGATCGAGGAGCCGGGCAGGATGTCGTGGAACTGGTTGGTGAGCACCAGCTTCCACAGCCGGTCCAGCCGCTCGTACGGGTAGTCCGCGCCCAGCCGCACCGCCGCGGTGGCCGCCCACAGCTCGGCCTCGCGCAGCAGGTGCTCGCTGCGCCGGTTGCCCTGCTTGGTCTTGGCCTGGCTGGTGTAGGTGCCGCGGTGGAACTCCAGGTACAGCTCGCCCACCCACACCGGCGCGTCCGGGTACTCCTGTTCGGCCTTGCGGAAGAACTCCGCGGGCGGCTCCACGGTGACCCTGGTCGAGCCCTCCAGGTCGGTCAGCCGGGCCGCGCGGGCCAGCATCTCCCTGGTGGGGCCGCCACCGCCGTCGCCCCAGCCGAACGGGACCAGCGAGCGGGTCGCCTTGCCCTTCTCCTGGTAGTTGCGCGCGGCGTGCGCCAGCTCCTTGCCGCTGAGCTCGGAGTTGTAGGTGTCCGCGGGCGGGAAGTGGGTGAAGATCCGGGTGCCGTCCAGGCCCTCCCACCAGAAGGTGTGGTGCGGGAACTTGTTGGTCTGGTTCCAGCTGATCTTCTGGGTGAGGAACCAGCGGGAGGCCGACAGGCGCACCAGCTGCGGCAGCGCGGCGGTGTAGCCGAAGGAGTCCGGCAGCCACACCTCGTTGGTCTCGATGCCGAAGCGGGAGGCGAAGTAGTTCTTGCCGTGGGTGAACTGCCGGGCCATCGCCTCCGCACCGGGCATGTTGGTGTCCGACTCCACCCACATCCCGCCCACCGGCACGAACTGGCCGGTGGCGATCTTCTCCTTGACCCTGGCGAAGACCTTCGGGTGGTGCTCCTCGATCCAGGCCAGCTGCTGGGCCTGGGACATGGCGAAGTGGAAGCCGGGGTGCTCGTCCATCAGGTTGGTCACGTTGGAGGCGGTGCGCGCGACCTTGCGCACGGTCTCCCGCAGCGGCCACAGCCAGGCCGAGTCGATGTGCGCGTGCCCGATCGCGGAGACCTGGTGCGCGCTGGTGTGCGCGGGACGGCTGAGCATGTCCACCAGCTCGGCGCGGGCCGCGCTCGCGGTGCCGCCGACGTCCTGCAGATCCACCGCGTCGATGGCCCGGTCCAGCGCGCGCAGCAGCTCCCAGCGGCGGGCCTCGGTCAGCGGCAGCTCCAGCATCAGCTGGTAGAGCACCTCGATGTCCTGCACCAGCTGCCACACCTGGTGGTCGAACACGGCCAGGTCAGCGCGCGCGATCCGGTACAGCGGCTCGTCACTGGAGGTCAGCCGGTCGCCCTGCTGGGTGGGCTGGAACGGGACGTAGTCCAGCAGCACCGGGTTGGCCGCGGCCTCCAGGTAGTAGACGACCTCCTGGCCGCCCTGGGCCGGATCGCCCACCGGCAGCCAGGTGTTGCGCGGGTTGAGGCCCTTCACCGGGCTGCCGTCGGCGCGGTAGGCCAGGCCCTCGCACTGGAAGCCGGTCATCTTGTCGTCGAAGCCGAGGTCGAAGACCAGCTCCACGGCCAGCCCCGCCCACTCCGCCGGCACCGTGCCGGTGAGCCGGAACCAGCTGGTGCCCCAGGCCGGACCCCATTGCGCGCCAACGGAAGTCGGCTGGTACTCGGCGGCGAGACCCTCGGCCGCCGGCACCGGCTCACCGGGGGCGTGCCACACGGCGAGGTCCACGCCGACCGAGTTGGGGTAGATCGCGGGGCGGATCCGCTCCCGCAGCACCCGCTCGATGCGGCCCTCGATCAGCTTGTGGTCGTCATGCATGCTTGCTACTCCAGACGTCCGGCACGTGCACAACCTCGGAAATGCCCCGTGTGGTCAGGTGTTCGGTGTCCCGCGCGCGCGAGGCGAGCACGACCGCCGGGCGGGCGCCGCGCACCGCGAGCTCCAGCCAGGCCTCGAAGAACTCGCCGCCGGGGCCGCAGGTCGAGCGGCCGGGCGCGGTGCGCTCCTCGCCGACATCCAGCACCAGCGCGGTCCTCCGGGGCGCGGCAACGGGTTTAGTCGCGGCGATGGCCTCGGCGACCGCCTGCCCGGCCGGCTTGCGCTGGTTGTCGTTGGTGAACAGGCCGAGGCCGTACTCCAGCTCCGGGAAGTCGGCCAGTTCCCGGCTGACGTCGTGCGAGCACCACCAGGTGATGCCCCACAGGTCCGGGCAGGTCAGCGCGTTCGCCACGGTACGAGCGGCGAACTCGCCCGCGCGCTCGGCCGGGATGTGCGGGGCCGGTGCGCCGACCTCTTGCAGCCACACCGGATGTCCCGGCTCGCCCCAGGCGGCGGCCAGCTCGACCTGGTACTCGGCGTAGTGCGCGGTGGCCGCGGAGTCGCCGCCGTAGCGCTGCGCGGTGCCGTTGAACACCCAGGAGTGCACGTTGGTGGCCGCGCCGATCCGGGCCGCGTGCGCCGGGGTGAACGGGTGCCCGTCCTGCAACCACACCGCGTCGTAGGCGCAGTGCGTGTGGAACTTGCCGGGCGCGCCGTCCTCGCAGGCGGCCAGCAACCGGGTGAGCCAGTCCCCGGCCTCGGCCACCGACAGCGGGTCCGGGTCCGGGTGCGGCTTGTCGGAGAACTGGTTGACCTCGTTGCCCAGGGTCAGGCCGAGGAAGTTGGGCCGCCCGGCCAGCGCGGTGGCCAGCGTGCGCAGGTAGAAGGCTTCCCCGGCAACGACATCCGGATCGGTGAACAGGTTTCGCCGGTGCCAGCTGACCGTCCACGATGGACGGAAGTCGAAGCTGGACAGGTGGCCCTGCAAGCCGTCCACCGCCACGTCCAGGCCGCGTTCGCCCGCCGCGTCCACCACGGCCAGCAGGTCCTCGACCGCCTTGGCGCGCACCAGGGTCCGGTTCGGCTGGAACACCGGCCACAGCGGGAACACCCGGATGTGGTCCAGGCCAAGGCCCGCGATGGAGTCCAGGTCCCGCCGCACCGCGTCCAGGTCGAAGTCCAGCCAGTGGAAGAACCAGCCCTGCGCAGGTGTGTAGTTGACGCCGAATCGCACGCTCAACCCTTCACCGCCCCCTCACCCACCCCGCGGAAGAAGTACCGCTGGAGGCTCACGAACATCAGGATCAGCGGGGCCACGGCGATGATGGTGCCCGCCGCGACCAGCCGCTGGTCAAGGGCGAAGGTGCCCTTGAGGTAGTTGAGGCCGATGGTGAGCGTGTAGTTCTCCGGGTTGCTCAGCACGATCAGCGGCCACAGGAAGTCGTCCCAGCTGAACATGAAGGAGAAGATCGCCACCACCGCCACCGAGCCCTTCACCGAGGGCAGCGCGACCCTGGTGAACCGCTGCCAGGCGTTCGCCCCGTCGATCACCGCGGCCTCCTCCACCGCCTGCGGCAGCGCGCTGAAGGCGTTGCGCATCAACAAGACGTTGAGCGCGCCGACCGCGCCGGGCAGCACCACCGCGACCAGCGTGTCGGCCAGGCCGAAGCTGCGCATCATCAGGAACAGCGAGACCAGGATCGCCTCGCCCGGCACCAGCAGCGCGAGCAGGAAGGCCAGCGTGGCGAAGCCGCGGCCACGGAAACGCATGCGGGACAGGGCGTATCCGGCCATGGACGCGCCGAGGCAGTTGAGCACCACGTTGGCGCTGGCCACCATCAGCGAGTTCAGCGCGAAGTCCCACACCGGGACCACGTCGGCGACCTTGCCGTAGTTGGTCAGCGTCGGATCGCTGGGCAGGAACGCGGGCGGATAGCTGTAGATGTCCTCGCCGACGCCCTTGAGCGAGGTGGACAGCTGCCACAGGAACGGGCCGATGGACAGCAGCAGCACGCCCAGCAGCAACGCGTACCGGAGCACGAGCCTCACTCGTCCTCCTTCCGGTTCAGCCGCAGCACCAGCAGCATCAGGCCGAGGGTGAGCACGAACAGCACCAGGCTCAGCGCCGAGGCGTAGCCGATGTCGCCGTTGAGGCCGGTGCCGGCCTGGCGCATCAGCATCACCAGCGTGATGTCCGCGCCGCCCGGCCCGCCGGAGTTGCCGGAGAGGATGAAGACCTCGGAGAACACCCGGAACGCGGCCACCGCGGACAGCGCGGCCACCAGCACCATGGTGGAGCGGATGGTCGGCACGGTGATGGAGAAGAAGCGCCGGACCGGCCCCGCCCCGTCCACCTCGGCCGCCTCGTGCAGCTCCTTGGGCACGTTCGCCAGCGCCGCCAGGTAGATGATCATGTAGTAACCCAGGCCCTTCCACACCGTCACGACCATCGCGCTGATCAGCAGCAGGTTCGCATCGGTCAGGAAGGGCACCGGTTCGGAGACGATCCGCAGGCCCTGCAACAGGCTGTTCACCAGGCCGCGGCTGTCCAGCAGCCAGGTCCAGATCAGCCCGACCACCACGATGGAGGCCACCACCGGGGTGTAGAAGGCGGAGCGGAAGAAGGCGATGCCCGGCACCTGCTTCTGCACCAGCAAGGCCAGCAGCAGCGGCAGGAAGACCAGCGCGGGCACCACCCCGACCACGTACAGCGCGCTGTTGGTGATCGCGGTCCAGAACTGCGGGTCGTCCAGCATCCGGCTGAAGTTGTCCAGCCCGGTGAACTTCCCGCCGCCGAGCGCGGTGGCGTCGGTGAAGGACAGCAGCAGCGTGTTGAGGAACGGGTAGACGCTGAACAGGACCACGACCGCCAGGCCGGGCACCAGGAACAGCCACGGGGTCAGCCACCACTCCCGGCGCAGCGGCTTGCGGAGCAGCTCAGCCATTGGGGCGCAACAGCTTGTCGCACTGCGCGACCGCGTTGTCCAGTGCCTGCTTGGCGGACTGCTTGCCCAGCATGGCGTTGGCGATCTCGTTGCGCAGGATGGTCTTCATCTGATCGGAGAGCTGCACCGGGGTGTAGTTCACCGCGCCGGCCAGCTGCTTGGCCGCGGCCACCCGGACCCGGCCCACGTCGGTGCCGTCCTCGCTGGTGAAGAACGGATCGTCCAGGGTGCCCGTGGTGCTCGGGAACACCGTGACGATCTTGGCGAAGCCGAGCTGGTTCTTGGCGTTGGTGACGAAGCGGGCGAAGGCGATCGCGGTCGGCTTGTTCTTGCTCTGCGCGGCGATCGAGAGGCCCTGCAGGTACATGTTGGCCTTGCCGGTGTTGGTCATCGGCTCGGTGATGCCGATGTTGTTGTACAGGCCGGGCGCGTCGGTGCGGAACTTCTGCAGGTCGTAGGCGCTGCCGGAGGAGAGCGCGATCTGCTGGGCGAGGAACTTCGCGCCGGAGCCGGTGTAGGTGGCGCTGAGCGCCTCGGGCAGCAGCGCCTTGGCGTCGTACATGGCCTTGTACAGCTCGACCAGCTGCACACCCTTGGCGTCATTGAAGGTGAACTTGGTGCCGCCCTCGTCCAT
Organism: Crossiella sp. NPDC003009; assembly: GCF_053591555.1. Classification (NCBI taxonomy): domain Bacteria; kingdom Bacillati; phylum Actinomycetota; class Actinomycetes; order Pseudonocardiales; family Pseudonocardiaceae; genus Crossiella; species Crossiella sp. NPDC003009. The sequence continues at coordinate 12,429 of NZ_JBSFUA010000026.1, forward strand.
CAGCGACACGCCGAAGAGGCCGAAGTCCTCGATGCCGGGGGTCTGGCCGAGCATGGCGACCTTGCCGCCGCTCGCGCTGGCCAGCCGCAGCGCCTGTTCCTTGAGCTCGTCGTATGTCTTCGGCGGCTTCGCGGGGTCCAGGCCGTTCTGGCTGAACAGCTGCTTGTTGTAGAAGTTCGGGCCGGTGTTGAGGTACCAGGGGAAGGCCGCGTTGCGCCGCCGCGCCGGGTCCGGCGAGGGCATCACGTAGCCCTGCCAGGCGTTGGGCAGGTAGTCCTTCTTCGCCTCGGGGGCCGCGGTGTCCAGGTCCAGCAACAGCTTCTTCTGGTACAGCGGGTAGGCCAGGTCCGGCGAGAGGTTCATGATGTCCGGCAGCGTGCCCGCGCTGGCGTCCGCGCTGAGCTTGTCCGCGTAGCCGTCGGCGGGCTGGTCCAGCCACTCGACCTTGGTGCCGGGGTGCTGCTTCTCGAACTCGGCGATCAGGCCGGTGAAGTAGTCGCCGAACTTGCTCTTGAGGTTCCAGGTCTGGAAGCTGACCTGCCCCTTGACCTCGCCGGTGACCGCCTGGGCCGGCTGCTGTTCGCCGGAGCCGCTCAGGCCGCAGGCGGACAGGGTGAGAACCGTTGTCGTCATCGCGGCCAACACCGTTGTCGACCCTCTGGCAAGGCGCATGGCGAGAACTCCTTCGGCGGGATTCAGGTGGGCAAAAAATGCGCTGTCCGACCGGCTGCGTCAACACCGGAGAGTAGCCCTGTCCACTTTCTTGTCCAGTACTTGACAGGCCGCGTTCACACGGGCGACAGTGCCAGAACTAATGCGCTTTACCTCGGAATCGATAAACCGCTTTACTTCGGGAGGTGTCCGCCGGTGGAGGCAAGCGCCAAACGGGTCACCATCAGGGACATCGCCCGCGCCGCGGGGGTCTCGGAGAGCGCGGTGTCCTTCGCGCTGAACAACCGGCCCGGCGTGTCCGAGCAGACCCGCAGGCGCATCATGCAGGTGGCCGAGGAACTCGACTGGCGACCCAACAGCGCGGCCCGCGCGCTGTCCGCGGCCAAGACCGACACGGTCGGCCTGGTGTTCGCCAGACCGGCCGCCACCCTGGGTGTCGAGCCATTCTTCCTGCAACTGGTCTCCGGAATTCAGACCGCGCTGGCCCGCAGTTCCACCGCACTGCTCTTCCAGGTGGTGGAAGACCTTTCCGCCGAATGCGAGCTGTACCGCCGCTGGTGGGCCGAGCGCCGGGTGGCCGGCCTGCTCGTGGTGGACCCCAGGCTGGTCGACCCACGCCCGGCGCTGCTGGCCAAGCTCGGCGTGCCCGCCCTGGTGATAGGAGGCCCGTGCCCCGGTGGCACACCCAGCATCTGGGTGGACGACGCGGCGGCCATGGGCGCCATCGTCGACCACCTGGTCGGCCTGGGCCACCGGCGGATCGCGCACATCGCCGGCCTGCCAAGGCTGATCCACACCGAACGCCGGGTCCGCTCCTTCCAGCAGGCCATGCAGCGCCACGGCCTGGCCGCGGAGCCTTCGCTGGCCACCGACTACAGCGTCGAAGCGGGCGCGCACGCCACCCGCACCCTGCTCACCGCGGCCACCCGCCCGAGCGCGGTGGTCTACGACAACGACGTGATGGCCGTGGCGGGCCTGAGCGAAGCGGCCAAGCTCGGCATCCGGGTGCCCGAGGAGCTCTCCGTGGTCGCCTGGGACGACTCCGCCCTCTGCCGCCTGACCCACCCCCAGCTCACCGCCCTGGTCCGGGACACCGCGGCCTTCGGCGCCCGCGCGGCCCGGCGGCTGCTCGGACTGGTGGGCGGGTTGCCCGCGCAGGACGTGCAGGACGAGCTGCCGCGACTGGAACCGAGGGGGAGCACCGCACCGCCTGTCGGGGGTAGTGGGTAGCGTCGTCGCGGTGTGGCGGGGCGGGAGCGAGACGACGGGTGGCCGCGTGCTTTCCCGTCCCTCCGGGGCAACCCCGGGGAGCGGTTCTCCAGCTGGACAGTGCGCCCCGCGTGGTTCGGTACGCTCCGCGTGCGGATCCCACGCGGCGGACGAAGGAAGAGGTCGCCCCGCCCCGCCACACACCTTGGATCGCCTCCCGCACCCCGCGCACACCCGCCGGGCCGCATCCGCCCGCCGCGCTCCGCTCGCCCGTCGCTGGACGGTCGCCGCGTGACCGCCGCCCTCCTCCCCATCGCCCGCGCCGCCCTCGCCGGCCCCTGGACCCGCGCGGCCCTGGCCACCCGCCTGGCCGCGGTCCCGCTGCACGCCGCGCCCAACCGCGATCCCGAGGACCTGGCCACCCGCCTGCTCAACCTCAGCCCGAGCCCCTTCTTCGGCCCGCCGGAAGCCCTGGCCCGCCTGCTCGCCGAGTTACCGCGCCACCAGCCGCCGCCCGCAACGCCGCCGCGTCCCCGCTGGCGGGCCGAGGTGCCGCGCTGGGAGACCCCGGCCGAGCTCGCCGCCGCCCTCCGCCTCACCCCCGGCGAGCTGGACTGGTTCGCCGACGTCCGCACCTGGAACCGCCGCGCCGCCCAACCGCTGCGCCACTACCGGCACCGCTGGCTCGGCGCGCGGCCGGTGGAAGCGCCCAAACCCCGCCTGGCCGAGCTCCAGCGCCGCCTGAACCGCCTGCTGCTCAACCAGCTTCCAGTGCACGAGGCCGCGCACGGGTTCCGGCCGGGGCGCTCCGCCGCGACCTTCGCCGCGCCGCACGCCGGGGCGGCGCTGGTGGCGCGGTTCGACCTGGCCGGGTTCTTCACCTCGATCACCGCGGCCCGGTTGCGCGCCTACTTCTGCCACCTCGGCTACCCGGGCAACGTGGCCGCCGCGCTCACCGGGCTGCTCACCACGGTCACGCCGGCCGAGGTGCTGCGAGACGCCCCACCGGGGGCCGAGCGGCACCGGCTGGCCACTCCGCACCTGCCCCAGGGCGCGCCCTCCTCGCCTGCCATCGCCAACGCGCTGGCCGCGCGGCTGGACCGGCGGCTGGCCGGGCTCGCCGAGCGGATCGGCGCGGCCTACACCCGCTATGCCGACGACCTGGCCTTCTCCGGTGATCTTCCGCTGGACCGGTTGCGGGACGGGGTGCGGCGGATCGCCACCGACGAGGGGTTCCGGCTGCACCCCGGCAAGACCCGGATCGCCGCGGCGCACCAGCGGCAGCGGCTGGCCGGGCTGGTGGTCAACCACCGGCCCGCGGTGCCGCGCACGGACTACGACCAGCTGCGCGCGGTGCTGCACAACTGCGCCCGCACCGGCCCGGACGCGCAGAACCACGCCGGGCACCCGGATTTCCGCGCGCACCTGCTGGGCCGGATCGGCTGGGTGGCGGCCACCCACCCGGTCCGCGCGGCCCGGCTGCGCGCGCTGTTCGACAACATCAACTGGGGGCAGTCGTGACCGAGACGATCACCGGCGAGAGCTTCGCCGACGCGGTGCTGGGCAGGCAGACCTGGACCAGGCGGCACTTCACCGCCTGCGACTTCACCGAGGCCGACCTGCGCGGGCTGGTCACCGCGAACTGCACCTTCACCGACTGCCTGTTCGCGAACACCGACCTTGGCGAGTCCCGGCACACCGCGACCGCCTTCCGCAGCTGCACCTTCCGCGGCGCGGTGCTCAGTGAGTCCACAATGGACAACTGCTCGCTGGTCGGCTCCACCTTCGAGCGCTGCCGCCTGCGCCCGTGGACCCTGCGCGAGACCGACCTGTCGCTGACCGGGCTCGGCGGCGCGGACCTGCGCAGGCTGCGGTTGCGCGGCATCCGCTTCCGCGAGGCCAACCTGGTCGAGGCCGACCTGCGGCACGCCGACCTGACCGGGGCCGACCTGAGGGGCGCCCGGATGCAGCACACCAAGCTCGCCGAGGCCGACCTGCGCGAGGCCCGGCTGGACGCGAACGCCCTGGTGCAGGCCCAGCTCACCGGCGCGCGGGTGGACCTGGGCACCGCGGTGGCCTACGCCGCCGCGCACGGCCTCGTGGTCGACTGATCGTGTTACGGCCCTACCGCGAACTGCTCAGGGTCCCGCACCTGGGCCTGGTCATGTTCCTGTCCGTGCTGGGCCGGGTGCACGCGCTGGGCACCCCGCTGGCACTGACCTTCCTGGTGGCCGGCTGGACCGGCTCCTACGCGCTGGCCGGGCTGGTGATCGCCGCGCTGACCGTGGGCAACGCCGTCTCCGGCCCGTGGCGGGGGCGGCTGGCCGACCGCGGCTCCGCGCCACGGGTGCTGGTGGTCAGCTGCCTGCTCTACGCCACCGGCCTGCTGCTGCTGATGGCGCTGCCCGCCTGGGCCTGGTACGCCGCGCCGGTGCTGGCCCTGCTGATCGGGCTCAGCACGCCGCCGGTGGGCCCGGTGGCGCGCGCGGCCTACACCCGGCTCGCCGGGGACTCGACCAAGGCGAGCGTGTTCGCCGCCGAGGCCACCCTGTTCGAGCTGGCGGTGATGACCGGGCCGGTGCTGGCCTCGGCCATGATCAGCCTGGCCGGGCCGAGGGCCGCGCTCGCGCTGATGGCCGCCCTCGCGCTGGCCAGCGTGCTGTCCCTGGCCAGCGCGCTGCGCAGGGCCGGGCTGGGCGGGCCGAGGCCGGTGGCCGAGGGGGATCCCGGCAAGCGCGGATCGGTGCTGGCGCAACCGGGACTGACGCCGGCGCTGGTGGTGGCGATGCTGCTGGCGATGGGCTTCACCACCGTCAACCTGGCCGTGGTCGCGGTGGGCCGGGAGCTGGGCCAGCCGGTGGTGGCCGGGGTGCTGGTCGCGGTGTGGGCGATGGGCTCGCTGGTGGGCGGGCTGGTCGCGGGCGGCCGTGCCGGGACGCCGAGGTACGTGCCGCGGGTGGCCCTGCTGGCCGCCGGGGTGGTCGTGCTGGTGCCGGTGCTGCCGCCGGTCACCGAGGCATGGCCGGTGCTGATCGGCGCGCTGCTCGCGGTGACCGGACTGGCCAACTCTCCCGCGATCGCCGCCTCCAACCAGCGCCTCGGCGACCTGGCTCCGGAGGGCAGGGCGGCGGAGGCCTTCGGCTGGCTGGTCACCTTCACCACCACCGGCAGCACGCTGGCCGCCCCGGCCGCGGGCTGGCTGCTGGACACCGTCGGACCGGCCGCGGCGGTGGGTGGCGCGGCCGCGGCCGCGGTGCTGGCGATCCTGTTCGCGGTGCTCTCGGCCCGGCGTGCGCGGTGAGAAAAACCAGGCGCGGAATGTCGGACCCGGTCGCCAGACTGGCCCGGTGCTCCGTCCCTACCGGCAACTCCTCGCGGTCCCGCACCTGGCCTCCCTGCTCGTGTGGTCGGTGCTCGCGCGCCTGCACGGCACCGGCACCTCGATCGCGCTGACCTTCCTGGTCGTGGAGTGGACCGGCTCCTACGCGCTGGCCGGGCTGGTGATGGGCGCGCTGACCGTGGGCAACGGGGTGTCCGGGCCGTGGCGGGGCCGGATGGCCGACCGGACCTCGGCGCCGCGGCTGATCACGGTCACCGTGCTCTGCTACGTGGCCGGGCTGTCCGTGCTGGTGGTGCTGCCCGCCTCGGTCTGGTACGCCGCGCCGGTGATCGCCTTCTTCACCGGGCTGAGCACCCCGCCCGCCACCCAGCTGGTGCGCGCCGCGTTCACCAGGATCAAGGACAGCCAGGCTCGCACTGCCGCCTATGGCGCCGAGGCCACCGTGTTCGAGCTGACCTTCATGCTCGGCCCGGTGCTCACCGCCTTCGCGGTCGGCATGCTCGGCCCGCGCTGGGCGCTCGGCCTGATCGCCGCGGTCTCGCTGGGCGCCAACCTGGTCTTCGCGGTGGTGCTGCGCAGGGCCGGCATGGACACCCCGCAGCCGCTGCCCAGGCTGGCCGAGGGGACCAGGCGCCGTTCGGTGCTGGCCGCCCGCGGCCTGGCCCTCACGCTGTTCTCCTCGCTGTTCCTGGTGATGGCCTTCACCATGGTCGACCTGGCCATCGTGGCCCTGGGCCGCGAGCTCGGCCAGCCCACCGTGGCCGGTGCGCTGATCGGGGTGTGGGCGGTCGGCTCGCTGATCGGCGGGCTGGTCGCGGGCGGCCTGCCGGGGCAGCCGCGCCCCACGCTGCGGCTGGCCATGGTCGGACTCGGCATGGCCGCGCTGGTGCCGGTGCTGCCGCCGGTGCTGGACCCGACCTCGCCGGTGCTGATCGGGCTGATCCTGGCCATCGGCGGCGTGGCCATCGCGCCCACCATCTCCGCATCCAACCAGCGCATCGGCGACATCTCCCCGCCGGGCCGGGCCGCCGAGGCGGTGGGCTGGCTGGCCAGCTTCACCACCACCGGCGGCGCGCTGGCCGCCCCGGTCGCGGGCTGGCTGCTGGACCGGTTCGGCCCGGCCGCCGCGGCCGCCGGCGGCACCGTCGCGATGGTCTTCGGCACCGCGCTGATGGCCTGGTCGATGCGTGTGGTCCCGCGCACAACCACCCCTGCTGACCAGCGCCAACCCGAGTCCTCGGACACCGTGTGAGGTAGTCGTGACCAGAGGTGGGATGACTCGGCCACCGACTTGTGTTGCGCTGGGGGTGATGACTGCCACCGACGCCCCGGCCCGGCCGGATGCCCGCCCCCGGACCAGCCCGCGCGCCCGCCTGCTCGGCGTGCTGGGCGCGGCGGGCATCGGCGTGCTGATCGTGCTCCAGTCCCGCCTCAACGGCGAGCTGGGCAGGCAGATGCAGGACGGCGTCGGCGCGGCCCTGATCTCCTTCGGCAGTGGCCTGCTGTTGGTGCTCGCGCTGGTCCTGGCGCTGCCGGGCAGCCGCCGGGCCACCAAGCGGCTGGGCGCGGCGCTGCGGGACGGCTCGGTGCGCTGGTGGCAGACCCTGGGCGGGCTGTGCGGCGCGCTGCTGGTGTTCTCCCAGGGTGTGGCGGTGGCCAGCCTCGGCGTCGCGGTGTTCACCGTGGCCGTGGTGGCCGGGCAGGCGGTGAGCAGCCTCGCGGTGGACCGGGCCGGTCTCGGCCCAGCTGGTCCGCAGCCGCTGACCGTGACCAGGGTGCTGGGCGCGGTGCTCGCGGTGGCCGCCGTGCTGGTCGCGGTCTCCGAACGGCTCAGCGCGCCCGGCGCGCTGGTGCTGGCCGTGCTGCCGCTGCTGGCCGGCATCGGCATGTCCTGGCAGCAGGCGATGAACGGCCGGATCAAGGAAGCCGCCGGTGGCGTGCTGCCGGCGACCCTGGTCAACTTCCTGGCCGGGACCGCCGCGCTGCTGGTCTTCGGCGCGTTCCACTTCGCCACCGAGGGCTGGCCGGCCACCCTGCCCACCGACCCGCTGCTCTACCTCGGCGGCGCGATCGGACTGGTCTTCATCGCGGGCGCCGCGGCGCTGGTCCGGATCACCGGCGTGCTGCTGCTCGGCCTGGGCTCGGTGGCCGGTCAGTTGCTCGGCGCGCTGGCGCTGGACCTGCTGTTTCCCGCCGAGGGCGGGCACCTGTCCGCGGTCGCGGTCACCGGCACCCTGCTGACCCTGGTCGCGGTCGGCGTGGCCGCGCTGCCGAGTCGCCGCTGAGTAACAACCCGGTCACGGGGAGTTGCTGACCAGTCCCCGGCTGTGGGACGACGGAGCCATGAGCCTGAAGGTCGGTGACGTGGTCGAAGTCCTTGGCGCGCAAGAAATTCTGTCGACCTTGGACGAACGCGGCGAGCTGGACGAGCTGCCGTTCATGCCGGAGATGCTGCGTTACTGCGGGCAGCGGATGACCGTGCACAAGGTGGCGCACAAGCTCTGCGACTCCATCACCCACAGCGGCCTGCGCCGGATGGCCCGCGCGGTGCACCTCACCGGCGCGCGCTGCGACGGCTCCGCGCACGGCGGCTGCCAGACCGCCTGCTCCCTGTACTGGAAGGAGGACTGGCTCCGCAAGGTCGAACCCGGCCAGCTCGCCCCGCGCCGAACCCCGGCCGAGAGCAAGCCGAACCTGCCGCTGCTGGTCTCGGCCACCACCAGGGGCGCCGACCCGGACGGCCAGGCCCGCTACGCCTGCCAGGCCACCGAGATCCTGCGCGCCGCGCCGATCTGCATGCCGGTGCTCAGCCTGAGCCAGTACGTCACCGACGTGCGCACCGGCAACGTCGGCCCGCTGCTGGCCCTGCGCGGCTTCCTGGTCGGGGTGTTCAACCGCGTCCAGGTGGAGAGCCGCAAGCGCCTGCCCCGCTGGCTGCTCTTCCGCGGCGGCCGCGACTGGGGCTTCCTCAACCCCGGCCAACCGGGCAAGACCCCGACCGCCACGTTGAACTTACAGCCGGGCGAGCTGGTGCGGATCAGACCCAGGTCCGATATCGAGGCCACCCTGGACGACAACCTGCGCAACCGGGGCATGAGCTTCGACGAGGAGATGGCGCACTTCTGCGGCCAGACCGCCAGGGTGCTGGCCAGAGTGGACCGCTGCATCGACGAGCGCACCGGCCGGATGCTGCACCTGGCCAACCCGTGCATCGTGCTGGAGGGCGTGGTCTGCCTCGGCCGCTTCAACGTCAACTGCCCACGCGAGTTCGTGCCCTTCTGGCGCGAGATCTGGCTGGAGCGGGTCGAGGGCCTTGGCACGGAGCCTCGCCCGCGATAGCCGCGCCGAGGCGGCCGCTGGCGGCACGGCCGGACCGCCCGGATACACCCGGTATGAGGCCGGTCCGGCCGCACCGCCAGCAGCCGCCTCGATCACGACTCTCGCAGACGAGGCTCCGTGCCAAGGCCCTCGGCGAACCATCGGCCATGACGTGGGATTATTGAGGTCGTGACGGCAACGATCCTGGACGGCAAGGCGACCAAGAACGCCATCTTCGACGACCTGCGGCCGCGGGTGGACGCGCTCAAGGCGCGCGGCATCGTGCCCGGCCTGGGCACCGTGCTGGTGGGCGATGACCCGGGATCGGCGATGTACGTGCGGTCCAAGCACAAGGACTGCGCCCAGCTGGGCATCAACTCCATCCGCCGGGACCTGCCCGCCGACATCAGCCAGGACGAGCTGGTCAAGGTGATCGACGAGCTGAACGCCGACCCGGACTGCACCGCCTACATCGTCCAGCTGCCGCTGCCCGGGCACATCGACGCGAACGCGATCCTGGAGCGGATCGACCCGGCCAAGGACGCCGACGGCCTGCACCCGGTCAACCTGGGCCGCCTGGTGCTGGGCAAGACCGCGCCGCTGCCCTGCACCCCGCACGGCATCATCCGGCTGCTCCGCCAGTACGAGGTGCCGATCAACGGGGCGCAGGTGGTCGTGGTCGGCCGCGGCATCACCGTGGGCCGCTCCATGGGCCTGCTGCTGACCCGCAAGTCGGAGAACGCCACGGTCACCCTGTGCCACACCGGCACCAAGGACCTGGCCGCGGAGGTGCGCCGCGCGGACATCGTGATCGCCGCCGCCGGCGTGCCCGCGCTGATCAAGCCGGACATGGTCAAGCCGGGCGCGGCCGTGCTGGACGTGGGCGTCAGCCGCACCGACAGCGGCGTCTCCGGTGACGTGCACCCGGACGTGCGCGAGGTCGCGGGCTTCTTCTCGCCCAACCCCGGCGGCGTCGGCCCGATGACCAGGGCGCTGCTGGTCAGCAACGTGGTCGAGGCGGCCGAGCGAGCGGCGGGATGAGTGTGGCCGCCGACCTGCCGCCCAGCCAGGAACAGCCGCAGGAACGGCGGCCCGCGTGGCTGCGGGTGGTGCCGTTCCTGGTGGTGATGGCCATGGTGGTCTTCGGGTTCGTCTGGATCCTGATGTACCACTGGAAGCGCGGTTCGGTGACGCTGGCCGGGGCGCTGTTCCTGGCCGCGGTGTTCCGGGCCGCGCTGCCGGTGGAGGCCAGCTACCTGCTCGCCATCCGCAGCCGCCCGATCGACGTGCTCACCTACAGCGGGTTCGCGTTGATGATCACCTATGTGGCCATGACCATCGGGCCCTGAGGAGAGACGCTGCTCACCGGAGAACTCCGGTGACCGGCGGTGTTGGTAACCTCGCCTGCGCTGGGCGCACAGCCCGGTGATGCGGTCCCGCGGTTGTGACCGGGCCTTTCCGCTGCGCGCCCGTGGACCCACCCCATGCGGAACATGCGGATCGGAAGGACTTCACCAGTGGCACGCTCCGGCAAGGTCGCCGTAATCGGCGCCGGTTTCTACGGTTCCACCACGGCGCAGCGGCTGGCCGAGTACGACATCTTCGACACCGTCGTGCTGACCGACATCATCGACGGCAAGGCCGAGGGCCTCGCGCTGGACCTGAACCAGTCCCGCCCGGTCGAGGGCTTCGAGACCAAGGTCGTCGGCCAGACCACCGGTCGCGACGGCAGTGGCTACGAGGCCATCGCGGGCTCGGACATCGTGGTGATCACCGCCGGTCTGCCGCGCAAGCCCGGCATGAGCCGGATGGACCTGATCGAGACCAACGCCAAGATCGTCCGCCAGGTCGCGGAGAACGTCGCCAAGCACGCCCCCGAGGCCGTGGTGATCGTCGTCTCCAACCCGCTGGACGAGATGACCGCGCTGGCCCAGATCGCCACCCAGTTCCCGAAGAACCGGGTCATCGGCCAGGCCGGCATGCTCGACACCGCGCGCTTCACCAACTTCGTGGCCGAGACGCTGTCCGTGCCGGTCTCCTCGGTCAAGACCCTGACCCTGGGCTCGCACGGCGACACCATGGTGCCGGTGCCCTCGGCCTGCTCGGTCAACGGCAAGCCGCTGACCGACCTGCTGCCCGCGGACAAGGTCGAGGAGCTGGTCACCCGCACCCGCAACGGCGGTGCCGAGGTGGTCGCGCTGCTCAAGACCGGTTCCGCCTACTACGCGCCGTCCGCCGCGGCCGCCAGGATGGCCAAGGCCGTGCGCGAGGACTCCGGCGCGGTCATGCCGGTCTGCGCCTGGGTCGACGGCGAGTTCGGCATCGAGGGCGTCTACCTCGGCGTCACCGCCGAGCTGGGCAAGGGCGGCATCAAGAAGGTCGTGGAGACCGAGCTGACCGACTCCGAGCTCGCCGCGCTCAAGGAGGCCGCCGAGGCCGTGCGCGCCAAGCAGGCCGACGTGCAGAGCCTCTGATCGTCTCCGCCTACCGGGACGCGCTGGTTTCCGCGAGGAAGGCCAGCGCGTCCCGGTAGAACCGGGCGCTCACGTTCACCGCGTGCCCAGCCTCCGGGTACAGGGCCAGCCGCGCGTCCGGCATCAGGGCCGCGGTCTCGGTGAACAGCTCCGGCGTCCAGAAGTAGTCCCGCGCCCCGGCCACCACCAGCGCCGGGGTGGTGATCTCCGGCAGCCGCGCGCGCAGGTCCACCGCGTCCTCGGCCTGGATCACGGCCAGCATGTCCGCCGGATCCCTCGGGAACGGCCCCAAGGTGCCCACGGCCCACATCAGCCCGCGCAGCACCCGCCGCAGCACCGGGTTCCTGGTGAAACCGTCGGCGAGCAGGTGATAGCCGGGCCTCCGCTCGGCCAGCCGGTGCGCCATCGCCCACTGCGCCCGCCGCGCCACCGGCCCGAGCGTGTACGCGGTGGAGGCCAGCACCACCCGGGACACCACCGCCGGGTGGTCGGCGGTCAGCTGCAAGGCCACCGTGCCGCCGGTGGAGTGCCCCACCAGCGCGACTGGCCCGCCGAACCGCGACCGGATCGCCTCGGCGTGCTCGCCCGCGATCTCGGCCATGCTCATCCCCGGCCGCAGCCCCGGCCGCCGGTTCACCAGGTGCACCCGCCAGCCGCCCTCGGCCAGCGGCCGCACCGACCGGATCGCCAGCCGTGCGGCCAGTCCGGCCGGGTTCAGGTGCTCCGGCGTGAACCCGGGCAGGTAGACCAGCGGCTTGCCGGAACCCACGGCCAGACAAGGAAAACCACCGGGCAGCGTGCCCGCTTCGACGTCCTTCATCGGCTCAGCCCGCTCGCCACGAACTCGACCACCTGGTCCACCACCTCGTCGTAGACCTCACCGAACTCGTTGCGGTGCAAGGGAAGCAGCAGCACCGCGCGCAGCACGCCGAGCACCAACTCCGGCCGCCGGTCGCTCAGTCCGGTGCGGGCCAGGAACTCCCCGATCGGCAGCGCCGCCTGCTCGCGCAGCGCCGCCGCCCGCTCCGGGGACAGCCGCGCGGTGACCGCGGCCAGCTCCTCCGGATGCGTGATCAGCCTGCGGTACAACGGAGCCTCGTCCAGCACCGCGAGCACCTCGCGCAGGAAGGCCCGGATCGCCGACCTGGGCTCGCCGCGCAGGGTGGCCAGCACGCGGGCCTGGATGGCGGGCGCGCCGGCCAGCATCAGCTCGCCGTAGAGGGACTCCTTCGAGTCGAAGAAGGCGTAGAAGCTGGTCTTGGCGATCCCGGCCGGTTCGGTCAGCTCGGCCAGCGAGGTCTTGCGCAGCCCCTGCGCCACGAACAGCTCCCGGCCGGTGGCCAGCAGCTCCGCCCTGATCCGGGCCCGGTCGCGCTCGTCGAAATGGGCGGGCACGACCCCTCCAATAAGGCAATGAACGATTCGTTCTTTCGTTCATTGTCCACGGTGCGCTTGCTGCGCACCAGTACCGGGGTACGAACAACAGGAGAAGCCCGCCTGGAGAGGAGCCAGCAGTGACCGACGTCGAGCTGACCAGCCCGCGGCGCATCGCGTGGCCGGTGCCCGAGCCCGAACTGCCGGAGGCCACCCACTCCGCGCTGGCCGACGCGGTCCGCGCCGCGGCCACCGCGCTGCGCGCCGGACGGCACCGCTTCGACCGGGAGGAGCTGGGCGAGCAGGTCCGGATGGGCGCGGACGGCACCCCGACCTCGCGGGTGGACGACCTGGTGGAGAACGCCATCGCCGAGGCCGCCGCCCGGCACGGGGTCAACCTGCTCAGCGAGGAGGCCGGTTTCCTGGACCACGGCTCCGCGCTGACCCTGGTGGTCGACCCGGTGGACGGCACCGGCAACTCCGCCGCCGGGGTGCCGCTGAGCTGCTTCGCCGGGGTGCTCGCCCTGGACGGCACGCCGATCGAGGCGCTGACCTGCTGGTTCGACACCGGCCGCTGCTGGTACGCGCGCGCTGACGAGCCGACCGAGTACCGCACCACCGGCCGCACCGCGCTGGACGGGGCCCAGTTGTGCCTGCAACGCCCCAAGCAGAACCAGGACACCTGGTCCCGGCTGGCTGCCCGCGCCTCCAGGGTGCGCGTGCTGGGCACCACCGCGCTGGAGTGCGCGCTGGTCGCCGAGGGCTCGGTGGACGCCTACGCCGACCCCGGCTCGGACACCCACCGGATCATGGACCTGGCCGCCGCCATGGTCACCGTGCCGGCCGCGGGCGGCGTGGTGATCGACGCGATGGGCCGGCCGCTGGAACTGGACGTGGACCTGACCCGCCGCTGGTCCGGCATCGCCGCCGCGACACCGGCGCTGGCCGAGGAGATCGCGGCGGTGGTGTTCAGCGCGCCCGCTGGTTGACCGAGCAGGCCACCGCGGCCCCGCTGGTCAGCAACCGCTCCAGCGGCGCCGCCTTGGCCAGGCACTCCAGCCACTCCGCCTGCGGGTCGGAGTCCGCGGTGATGCCGCCACCGACGCCGAGCCGCAGCTCGCCGTCCTGGATCTCCAGCGTGCGGATGGCCACGTTCAGCTCCAACCCGGCCACCGGCGAGGCCAGGCCGACCGCGCCGCAGTAGACCTGCCTGGGCTGGTCCTCCAGCCCAGCGATGAGCTCCAGCGCGCGCACCTTGGGCGCGCCGGTGACCGAGCCGGGCGGGAAGGTCGCGGCCAGCAGCCCGGCGTCGTCCACCTCCGGCCGCAGCTGACCCTCCACAGTGGACACCAGGTGCCAGACGCCGGGCGCTGGCCGGATCTTCAGCAGCTCGGGCACGATCACCGAACCGGGCACGCAGACCCGGCCCAGGTCGTTGCGCACCAGGTCGACGATCATCACGTTCTCCGCGACGTCCTTGACCGAGCGGCGCAGCCGGGCCGCGTTGCCCTCGTCCTCAGGACCGCGCCTGGGCAGCGTGCCCTTGATCGGACTGGACCGCACGGTGCGCCCGTGCCTGGCCAGGAACAGCTCGGGGGAGAAGGAGACCACCGCGCCCCAGTCCCCGGCCAGGTAGGCCGCGCGGGCCGGGTCCAGCCGGGCCACGCCCTCGGCGAACAGCTCGGCGGGGTCGCCGTCGAACTCGGCGGTGAACTGGGCGCACACGTTGGCCTGGAAGATCTCCCCGGCCGCGATCTGCTCCACACAACCGGCCACCGCCGCCCGGTGCCGGGCGGCCGAGGCCCTGCGCAGTGGCCCGGCCCGCCACGGCCGCCGGGCCGGCTCGGTGCTCGCGGCCACCAGCTCGGCCAGCTCCGCGGCCAGCGCGACGGGTTCCGCGCGGTTGTCCGGCACCAGCGCCTCGAACCACCACTGCCCGCCGTGGTCCAGCCGCAGCACGTGGTCGGCCCAGCCCCAGACCGCGTCCGGCAGCCCGCGCGGCGCGGTCCAGGCCCCCGGATCGGTGAGCCCGTAGCCGAGGAAGCCGAACCAGCCGCCGCCGACCGTGCCCGGCGGCACCGGCCCGGTCACCGTCGGCTGGAGGCAGGGCACGGTGTGTGCCACCTCGTCCGCCACCGGGTTGACCTGCACCGAGGGCAGCAGCACGGCCCGCGCGCCGAACCAGTCGCCGCTGAGCGCGGCCGGCGGCGGCAGACCCAGCTCGTGGGCACGCGCGACCAGCCGCCGGAACACCAGTTCCGGGGCGGACCGGCGGCCGACGGGCCGGGTGAGCACGTGCACGCGCGCATCATGACCGGTGGGGCTGTTTCAGAACAGTGAATGTGGCCAGGTGAACTCAGGCGGTCGCAGCTGTCTCCTAGGCTTGGTCCCCGTGGCTGACCACGGACGCAAGGGCGACCCGCCGCCGCTGCCGGAACCGCTTCCGGCGCCGGTGGTCGACGCGCACACCCATCTCGACGCCTGCGGCTTCACCGATCCCGACTCGGTGCGGGCCGCGCTGGACCGGGCCGACTCGGTCGGGGTCGGCCGGGTGGTGACGGTGGCCGACGACCTGCCCTCGGCGCGCTGGGTGGTGGAAGCCTCCGCCTGGGACGACCGGCTCTTCGCCGCGGTCGCGCTGCATCCCACCCGCACCAGCGTGTTCGGCGACGCCGAGCGGGCCGAGCTGGAGAAGCTGGCCGCCGCGCCCAGGGTGGTCGCGGTCGGGGAGACCGGGCTGGACTACTACTGGGACTACTCGACCCCGCAGGACCAGGACCCCGCCTTCCGCTGGCACATCGACCTGGCCAAGCGGCTGGACAAGGCGCTGATGATCCACGACCGGGACGCGCACGAGGACGTGCTGCGCATCCTGGACGAGGAGGGCGCGCCCGAGGCCGTGGTCTTCCACTGCTTCTCCGGGGACGCCGAGTTCGCCAAGCGGTGCGCGGACAAGGGGTACGTGCTCTCCTTCGCCGGGCCGGTGACCTTCCGCAAGTCCGCCGACCTCCAGGAGGCGGCCCGGCTGGTGCCCGCCGACCAGTTCCTGATCGAGACCGACGCGCCCTTCCTGACCCCCCATCCGTACCGGGGCAGGCCCAACGAGCCGTACGCCGTTACCTATACAGCGCGTGTCATGGCGTCACTCAGGGGAGTGGATGTGGCCGAACTCGCCGCGAACACCTCCGCCACCGCCGAACGGGTGTTCCGGCTGGCAGAGCGGTCGGCAATGGAGTGAGGACGCGCAGTAACCGTTTACCGTTGCTGTGGTGCACGTCACAAGCGGCCGAACGGGCCTTTCCATAGCCCCCCGGTACTCGTTACTGTCCCGTGATCGTTCCCGGGGCATCAGGTTCCGGGAATGGTTCGCACCCACAGGGAGACGTGTGTCGGGGCTCGTCGACCAGCAGTGGCGCGCCTGGCATGAACACCGCCTCCTGGAGGTATCGACCCCGTGACCGGAACCGGCAGACCCCGTGGTGTTGCCGTGGGCACTGGAACGTTCGAGGACTCCACTCCTTCGGACTCCTGGTTTGAGCAGAACCCCGCGCACAACGTCGCCGTGCTGGACCGGCCGGCGTTCCGGGGCGTCAACCTGGACCACCCCAGCCACCCGTCGATGTCCCTGAACGTCACCACCGATGACGTGCTCCAGGTCCTCGGCCCCGACGCCTACGCGCTGCTGGACAGCGTGGACGTCGACATCGACGAGCTGATCGGCCTGCTCAACGCCGAGACCACCATGCTCCCGGCGCTGCGCGACCTCCGTCCCGAGGACGATGAGGACCGCGCCGCCAGGGACCGCGGCGAGATCCCGCCGGTGCTGGTCGAGGCCGTCACCGACTGGAAGCGCCGCTTCCTCAAGGCCGGTGTGGCCGCCGCGCTGGTCACCCTGACCGGCGGCGGCGCGGCCGCGGTCGCGATGGACAAGCAGGTCACCGTCGACATCGACGGCACCCAGCAGACCGTGCGCACCTACGCCAGCACGGTCGCCCAGGTGCTGGCCGACCAGGGCCTGACCACCCAGGCGCACGACGCGCTCAGCCCGTCCCCGCAGGCCTCCATCGCCGACGGCGGCAAGATCGTGCTGGAGCGCGGCCGTCAGCTGAAGATGACCGTGGACGGCCAGACCACCGAGTCCTGGGTGCGCGCCCGCACCGTCGGCGACGCGCTCAACCAGCTCGGCATCAACCACGACGGCGCCTGGCTGTCCAAGGACCGCACCGCGGCCATCCCCACCGACGGCCTGGCGCTGGAGATCAAGACCCCGAAGAACGTCACGCTCTTCGACGGTGGCAACGAGCCGCAGCGGATGAAGACCACCGCGCTCACCGTCTCCGAACTGCTCCAGCAGCTCCAGCTCAGCCTTGGCCCCGACGACCAGGTCAACCTGGGCGCGGACGGCAAGATCAGCGACGGCGCGGAGATCCACGTCAGCCGCACCGGCGTGACCGTGGTGAACAAGAAGGAAGCCATCGAGCCGACGGTCGAGAAGACCGACGACCCGACCATGATGCGCGGTGAGCAGAAGGTCGAGGACCCGGGCACGCCCGGCGAGCAGATGGTCACCTACCGGGTCACCATGAAGAACGGCAAGGAGACCGCCCGGGAGAAGCTGGGCACCAAGGTCGTCAAGGAAGCCAAGCCGAAGAAGATCCGGGTCGGCACCAAGGTGCCGCCGGACGGCGCGGTCTGGGACCGGCTGGCGCAGTGCGAGGCCACCGGCAACTGGGCGGCCAACACCGGCAACGGCTACTACGGCGGCCTGCAGTTCAACGCCGGCACCTGGCGGGCCTACGGCGGCGCGCAGTACGCCGCCCTGCCGCACCAGGCCAGCCGGGAGCAGCAGATCGCGGTGGCCACCAAGCTGCGCGACGCCCGCGGCGGCTACGGCGCCTGGCCGCACTGCTCATCGAAGCTGAACCTGCCCAAGTAGTCTCTGGCGGGTGACTGAAACTCCGGCACCGGCCGGGCCGCAGGGCGTCTCGCTCCTCGGCCCGGCCGATGTGCGTCGGCTGGCGGCCGAGCTCGACGTGCGTCCCACCAAGAAGCTGGGGCAGAACTTCGTGCACGACCCGAACACGGTGCGCCGCATCGTGTGGGAGGCCGGGCTCTCCGCCGACGACGTGGTGCTGGAGGTCGGCCCCGGCCTCGGCTCGCTGACCCTGGCCCTGCTGCCCGCCTGCGCGGGCGTGGTCGCGGTGGAGATCGACCCGGTGCTGGCCGGACTGCTGCCGGCCACTGCCGCCGAGCGCGCGCCGGAGCTGGCGGCGAACCTGCGGGTGGTGCTGGCCGACGCGATGCGGGTGCGCGCCGCCGACCTCGGCGAGCCCGCGCCCACCGCGCTGGTGGCGAACCTGCCCTACAACGTGGCCGTGCCGGTGGTGCTGCACCTGCTGGCCGAACTGCCCTCGCTGCGCCGGGGTCTGGTCATGGTGCAGGCCGAGGTGGCCGACCGGCTGGCCGCCGGTCCCGGCAGCCGGATCTACGGCGTGCCCAGCGTCAAGGCCGCCTGGTACGCCGCGATGCGCCGGGCCTCCGCGGTGCCGCGCGCGGTGTTCTGGCCGGTGCCCAACGTGGACTCCGCGCTGGTCGCCTTCACCCGTCGCGCCGAACCGGAGGGCGCGGACAAGGCCGCGGTGTTCGCGGTGATCGAGGCCGCCTTTTCCCAGCGCCGCAAGGGCCTGCGCGCCGCACTGGCCTCCTGGGCCGGTTCGGCCGAGCGGGCTGGCCGGGTGCTGGCCGCGGCCGGGATCGAGCCGACCACCCGGGGCGAGCAGCTGGACATCGCCGCCTACGTGAAAATCGCCAAGGCCGAGGCCGAGCTCGGGGAATAACCACGCCGCGTGACCCGTTGAACCCGAGGGGTGCGTTCGCCGACGCTCGGTTGTCCGTTACAGCTGTGATCTGGCGAACGAACCACGGCCGAACGGGCGGATGCACTTGCTTTTCCTCTGTTGGCTCAGTTGTACTGTTCGAGTAATCCATCCCGAGCGGCCGAGAGACCTGGATCTGTGACGCCGCAGCAACCACCCAGCAATGGGCAGGTGCTACCGCCAGGAGCGATGGAGCAGACATGAAGCTCATGCGCGTGCTGACGCGTCGACGGGTAGTCGATCACGGTCGTCGTACGGTCTCCGGTTGTCGGTCCTGACCGGACTTCCGCCGCTCTGACGGCGTTCTCCTCCTCCACACGCTCTACCCGCTTACGTCCGGAGCACCGGACACACAGGTGTGCGCGGGCCGCCGAGCGCGGCACCGCCCTGCCATGGAGACATCGTGATCACAGTTGAGAACCTGACCAAGGCCTACCGGGGCCGCAGTGGCACGACCGTCGCGCTCGACGGCGTCTCGCTCCAGGTCCCCGCTGGAACGGTGTGCGGCGTCGTCGGGGAGAGCGGCGCGGGCAAGTCCACGCTGGCCCGCTGCATCGCCCTGCTGGAGCAGCCCGACTCGGGCGGCATCCTGGTCGACGGCACCGACCTGGTGACCCTGCGCGGCTCCGCGCTGCGCGCCGCCCGTCGCCAGATCGGCGTGGTGCCGCAGAACGACTCGCTGCTGCGCCAGCGCACCGCGGCGGGCAACATCGCGCTGCCGCTGGAGGCCGCCGGCGCGCCGGTGGAGTCCAGGCGCAAGCGGGTGGTCGAGCTGCTGGACCTGGTCGGCCTGGCCGACAAGGCGGGCAGCTACCCCGACCAGCTCTCCGGCGGGCAGCGGCAGCGGGTGGCCATCGCCCGCGCGCTGGCCGCCAACCCCTCGGTGCTGCTGGCCGACGAGCCCACCTCCGCGCTGGACCCGGACACCACCGCCTCGGTGCTCACCGTGCTGGACCGGGCCCGCGCCGAACTGGGCGTGACCGTGCTGGTGGTCACCCACGACATGGGCGTGGTCCGCCGGATCTGCGATGACGTCGCGGTGCTGGACCGCGGCCAGGTGGTCGAGCACGGCAAGGTGCTCGACCTGGTCACCCAGGCCGGCTCGCGCACCTCGGGCGCGCTGCTGCCCGGCGTGGAGGACATCGTGCGCGCCGGGGACACCGACGCCCGCTTCGACCGGGTGGCCGACGTGGTGCTGGTCGGCTTCGCCGCCGTCGGCGCGCTGCTGCCCGAGGCGGCCAGCCGCTTCGAGGTGGACCTGAACCTGCTGGGCGGCGGCATGACCCGCCTGGCCGACACCCCCGTGGCCCGGTTCCGGGTCGCGTTGACCGGAGCCAACGCCGACGCCGCCTTCGACTGGATCGCCGACCGCGGCGCCGTCGTCCGCCGCCGGCCGACTGTGCTCGCTGGAGGAGCAGCCGCGTGAAAGAGGCAACACCCTGGGCGGAAGTCTTCGACAAGCTCGCCCAGGCGGGGGCCGAGACCGGCCTGATGGTCGGACTCGGCACCCTGTTCGCGGTGCTCGGCGGTCTCCCGCTCGGCGTCCTGCTGCACGCCAGCGCGCCGGGCGGGCTGCGGCCGCAGCCCCTGGTCTACCGGGCGCTGGGCTTCGTGGTCGACCTGACCAGGTCGCTGCCGTTCATCATCCTGCTGGTCGCGCTGATCCCGGTGACCAGGGCGCTGGCCGGCAGCTACATCGGCAGCGGCCCCGCGGTCGTGCCGCTGGCCATCGGCGCGATCCCGTTCCTGGCCAGGCTGGTGCAGTCCGCGCTGCGGGAGGTGCCTGCCGGCGTGGTGGAAGCCGCGCTGACCACCGGGGCGAGCAAGCCGAAGATCGTCCGCAGCGTGCTGGTCAAGGAGGCCGGTCCCTCGCTGATCGCGGCGGTCGGGGTCACCGCGGTGGCGCTGATCGGCTACTCCGCCATGGCGGGCGCGGTCGGCGGCGGTGGCCTCGGCAACCTGGCCATCACCTACGGCTACCAGCGCTTCGACTCCCGTCTTCTGTACAGCTCGGTGATCGTGCTGGCCGCGCTCACCTTCCTGGTGCAGATTCTCTTTGATCTTGTTTCGCGCACGGTCGACCGTCGCCGCCAGATCACCGTCTAGAAAGGACAGCTCCAATGCGGGTTCCCGCCCTCATCGCGACCGTCGTCACCGCCGCCCTCGTCCTCACCGCCTGCGGTGCCGGCGGGGACAACGCCGCCAACCAGGACTCCGCGCTGCGGGTCGCGGTCAGCCCGGTGCCGCACGCAAAGATCCTCAACTGGGTCAAGGACAACCTGGCCGCGAGCAAGAACCTCAAGATCGAGGTGGTGGAGTTCCAGGACTACGTGCTGCCCAACACCTCGCTGGTGGACAAGCAGCTGGAGGCCAACTACTTCCAGCACGTGCCCTACCTGACCGAGTTCCTCAAGGAGCGCGGCGGCGACCTGAAGTTCGTCGCGCCGGTGCACATCGAGCCGCTCGCGGTCTTCTCCAAGAAGGTCAAGAACATCGCCGACCTGCCGAACAACGCGAAGGTGGCGCTGTCCCAGGACGCGGCCAACCAGACCCGCGCGCTGCGGCTGCTGCAGGCGAACAACGTGCTCAAGCTCAAGCCGGGCAGCGAGCAGGGCGCCGCGCTCAAGGACGTCGCGGAGAACCCGAAGAACATCAAGTTCGTCGAGCTGGAGCCCGCGCAGCTGGCCCGCAGCCTGGACGACACCGACGCCTCGGTGGTCAACGGCAACTACGCCATCGACGCCGGGCTGGACCCGATCAAGGGCTCGCTGGCGGTGGAGAAGGCCGAGCAGAACCCCTACGCGAACGGGCTGGTCACCCGGCCCGAGCTGGCCGAGGACAAGCGGATCAAGGCGCTGGCCGAGCTGCTCACCTCGCAGCAGACCAGGGACTACATCCAGAAGGAGTTCGGCGGCGCGGTCATCCCGGCCTGACGTTGGCGGCAACCGGCAGAAAGTCGTCCGCGGAGCAGGAGCCGGGCGTGTTTTCCGGGGCGAGCACGTACGCTGACAGGGTGCTGGCAGTCGTTCCGCCCCCGGTCATCGTCCGTGCCCCGGCCAAGGTCAATGTGCACCTTGCCGTCGGTGATGTGCGCAAGGACGGCTACCACGACCTCATGACCGTCTTCCAGGCCTTGTCCCTGAACGACGAGGTCACGGTCTCGGTGGCCGAGGAGCCGGGGATCGAGGTGGTCGGCGACAGCGCGGACATGGTGCCCGCCGACTTCTCCAACCTGGCCTGGAAGGCCGTGACGGCGCTGGCCGAGTACGTGGGCCGGGACCCGAAGGACCCCAGGGTCAGGGTGCACATCCGCAAGGGCATCCCGGTGGCCGGCGGCATGGCCGGTGGCAGCGCGGACGCCGCGGCCACCCTGGTCGGCCTGGCCTCGCTGTGGAAGCTGGAGATCGGCAAGGACGAGCTGGCCGACGTGGCCGCCGCGCTCGGCGCGGACGTGCCGTTCTGCCTGCACGGCGGCACCGCGCTCGGCTCCGGCCGGGGCGACCGGCTGGTCCCGGTGCTGGCCCGCCACCAGTTCCACTGGGTGCTCGCGCTGGACCACGAGGGCCTGTCCACGCCCTCGGTCTTCCACGAGCTGGACCGGCTGCGCGCCGAGGGCGAGCCGCCCAGGGTCGGCGCGGTCGAACCCGTGGTGGAGGCGCTGGCCACCGGCGACCCCCGGCAGCTGGCCCTGCTGCTGGGCAACGACCTGCAGGCCGCCGCGGTGTCGCTGCGCCCGTCCCTGCGCCGCACGCTGCGCGCGGGCGTGGACGCGGGCGCGCTGGCCGGGATCGTCTCCGGCTCCGGCCCGACCTGCGCGTTCCTCTGCCAGGACGCCGAGTCGGCGGTCCGGGTCGCCGCGGAGCTGGCCGGGGTCGGCGTGTGCCGTACCGTGCGAGTGGCACAGGGGCCGGTGCACGGCGCCAGGGTGATGAGCGTCGAGGAGTCCCCTCGCTCCGCTCCGCCCGAGGTGCACGCGTAGTTCCTGCTGCGCGGACGGCAACTCATAGTGGAGAACGCGAACTTCTGATGGTCAACCTGGTCAACCTGGAGTCCGTGTCCAAGTCCTACGGCGTGCGGCCGTTGCTGGACGCGGTGTCCCTCGGCGTGTCCCAAGGCGACCGCATCGGCGTGGTCGGGCTCAACGGCGGTGGCAAGACCACCCTGCTGGAGGTGCTCGCCGGGGTCGAACCGCCCGACGAGGGCCGGGTCAGCCGGAGCCGGGACCTGCGGATGGCCGTGGTCACCCAGCGCAGCGAGCTGCCAGAGGGCGCCACCGTGCGGTCCCTGGTGCTGGACCCGCTGGGCTTCGCCGCCGAGCACGAGTGGGCGGCCGACCCCAAGGCGCGCAACGTGCTCGACGGGCTCGGCGTGACCGCGCTCGGCCTGGACAGCCCGCTGGCCGAGATGTCCGGTGGCGAGCGCCGCCGGGTCGCGCTGGCCGCCGCGCTGGTCCAGGAGCTGGACCTGGTGGTGCTGGACGAGCCGACCAACCACCTGGACGTGGAGGGCGTGCGCTGGCTGGCCGAGCACCTGCTCACCCGGCGCGGCGCGCTGGTGGTGGTCACCCACGACCGGTGGTTTCTGGACACCGTGTGCACCAAGACCTGGGAGGTCGTCCAGGGCAAGGTGGAGCAGTACGAGGGCGGCTACGCGGACTGGATCTTCGCCCGCGCCGAGCGCGCCAGGGTGGCCGACACCCTGGAGGAGAAGCGGCGGAACCTGGCCTGCAAGGAGCTGGCCTGGCTGCGCCGCGGCGCGCCGGCCCGCACCTCCAAGCCCCGGTACCGGATCGAGGCCGCGGAGACCCTGATCGCCGACGTGCCTCCGCCGAGGGACACCGTGGAGCTGGTCAGCTTCGCCAAGCGCCGCCTCGGCAAGACCGTGCTGGAGGTCGAGAACGTCGACCTGACCATCCCAGACCGCCCGCTGCTCACCGACGTCACCTGGCGGATCGGGCCCGGCGACCGGATCGGCCTGGTCGGGGTGAACGGCTCCGGCAAGACCACCCTGCTCAAGCTGCTCGCCGGTGAACGCGAACCCGAGGCCGGCAAACGGATCCAGGGCCAGACCGTCCGGCTGGCGCACCTGTCCCAGGAGCTGGCCGACCTGCCGCCGGCCCTGCGCGTGCTGGAAGCGGTGGAGGAGATCGCCCGGCGGGTGGTGCTGGGCAAACGCGAGATGTCCGCCTCCCAGCTGGCCGAGCTCTTCGGCTTCCCGGCGCAGCGCCAGTGGACCCCGGTCGGCGACCTCTCCGGCGGCGAGCGCCGCAGGCTCCAGCTGTGCCGCCTGCTGATGGCCGAGCCGAACGTGCTGCTGCTCGACGAGCCCACCAACGACCTGGACATCGACACCCTCCAGCAGCTGGAGGACCTGCTCGACTCCTGGCCGGGCACCCTGGTGGTGGTCAGCCACGACCGCTACCTGGTGGAACGCGTCTGCGACCAGGTGGTGGCCCTCTTCGGCGACGGCAAGATCACCCACCTGATCGGCGGCATCGAGGAGTACCTGCGCCGCCGCGAGGAAAGCGGCCAGTCCGGCCTGATCGCCCGCGCCACCCTGCCCCAGGAACCCGCCGCGCCTGCCCCGGCCGCCACCGGCCCCAGCGCCGCGGACCAGCGCGCCGCCCGCAAGGAGCTCGCCCGCCTGGAACGCCAGCTGGAGAAGCTGACCAAGCGGGAGACCGAGCTGCACGCGGCACTGGCCGAGGCGGCCACCGACCCGGCCCGGCTGCTGAAGCTGGACGCGGAGCTGCGCGCGGTGCTGGCGGAGAAGGCAGAGGTCGAGGAGCAGTGGCTGCTGGCGGCCGACACCGCCGAGTAGCCACCGCCGCTCCAACCTGTGCGCCGCCCTGGACCTGGCCGCTCCGCCGACCGCCGAGCGGCTGAGCGCGGCACTGGCCTGGCACTGGTTCCTGCGCGGCCAGTGCCACCAGGCACAGGCGGCCACCACCGGCGCCTGGCGGCCCGGTTTCGCTTTGCTCATCGGCACAACCAGCTCTGAAGAGTCCAGAGTGGACAGTCGTTGGGCACCTGGTTCCTGGTCTGGGCGCACCTGCACCTCGGCCAGACCACCGCGGCTCGGCGCGGCACTGGCCTGGCACCGCGGCCTGGCCCAGCCCTACTACGGCACCCCGCTGCTGCTGGCCGAGCTGGGCTTCATCGCCGAATGCCGGGGCGAGGCCGAGACCGCCCGCGCGCTGCACCGCGAAGGGCTGGCCATCGCCGAGGACATCGGCGAGCCGCGCGCGATCGCACTGGCCCTGGAAGGACTGGCCGGATCGGCCGAGGACCCGGCGGAGGGGGCCAGGCTGCTCGGCGAGGCCACCGCCCTGCGCGCGAGCGCGCCGCTGCCGCCTGCCGAGCGCCAGGACGTGGACCGGATCGAGCGGCGGCTGCGGGCGGCGCTGGGCTCCCGGTTCGAGGCCGAGCTCAGCGCCGGTGGTACTCGCCGATCGCCGCGCTGAAGTGGTCCGGGTCCTCCGGGCAGGTCCAGCGCGCGGTCTCGTCGGCCACCGGCGTCACCGCGTGCTCGTGGCCGGGGCAGCGCGGCGCGTCGAAGCCGCGGTGCTCGCGGACCAGCTGCTGGAGCTCCTCGGCGGCCCTGGCGGCGAACTCCGCGTCCGACTCGGCGGCGCCCGGACCGTCCCGCCCGACCACCGACTCCCAGCGCTCCGGGTAGAAGGTGACCTCGTAGAGCGCCAGGTCAGGGTGGTCGGCCATCATCTCCGCGTAGACCTTGAGGTTCGGCGTGCCGTCCGGGTCGAACTCGCTCAGGTCCGCGATCACCTTCTTGGCCGTGCCGACGACCAGTTCGGCCGTCTCAGCGGAAGATCGGTTCAGCGCCACCGGAGGACCCTAACTCGCGCTACTTTCGACGCTGTGAGCCGGTTCGTTGAGACGATGGTGGCCACCGCGGCGGCGGAGACCCAGCGCGGGATCACCACGGGAGCCCCGCAGGAGCCGATCCGCCGCACCTGGGCCGAGGTCCACCAGCAAGCCCGCCGGATCGCCGGGGCGCTGCTGGCCGCCGGGGTCGCGCCACGGGACGCGGTGGGTGTGCTGGCCGCCGACCCAGCGCTGATCGCCCAGGCGGTGCAGGGCATCTGGCTGAGCGGGGCCAGTGTGACCATGCTGCACCAGCCGACCCCGCGCACCGACCTGGTGGCCTGGGCCGCGGACACGGTGCGCACCCTCGGCATGATCAGCGCCCGCACGGTGGTGCTGGACGAGACCTTCGCCGCGCTGGCCGAACCCCTGCGGGACAACGGCATCCGGGTGCTGCCGGTGGTCGAGCTGGCCCTCGGCGCGCCTGCCGAGCCGGTGCTGGTCGCCGAGGAGGACGCGGCGCTGCTCCAGCTCACCAGCGGCTCCACCGCCGAACCCAAGGCGGTGGTGATCAGCCACGCCAACCTGATCGCCAATATCCGGGCCATGCACACCGCGGCCGGGCTGGCGCCGGAGACCGACGTGATGGTGTCCTGGCTGCCGCTGTTCCACGACATGGGCATGGTCGGCTTCCTCACCGTGCCGATGACCGTGGGCATGGAGCTGGTCAAGATCACCCCGGTGGACTTCCTGCGCTCGCCGCTGGTCTGGCCCGAGCTGATCACCACCTACCGCGGCACCATTACCGCCGCGCCCAACTTCGGCTACGCGGTCTTCGCCCGCCAACTGTCCAAAGTGGACGATCAGGACCGGTTCGACCTGTCCCGGCTGCGGATCGCGCTCAGCGGGGCCGAACCCATCGATCCCGGCGTGATGCACGAGTTCACCAAGCAGGGCGGCCGTTTCGGCATGCGCCCGGAGTGCGTGCTGTGCGCCTACGGCATGGCCGAGGCCACCCTCGCGGTGTCCTTCGCGCCGCTGGAGACCGGCGTGGCCGTGGACGAGGTGCGCGGCTTCCCGCTGCTCGGCCCGCCGCTGCCCGGCCTGGAGGTGCGCGCGGTGGGCGAGGACGGCCGGGTGCTGCCCGAGCACGAGATCGGCGAGCTCCAGGTCCGCGGCGACGCGGTGACCGCGGGCTACCTGACCGTGGACGGCCCGCTGGCCACCCAGGACGCCGAGGGCTGGCTGGCCACCGGCGACGAGGGCTACCTGGCAGGCGGCCAGGTGGTGGTCTGCGGCAGGCGCAAGGACGTGATCATCCTGGGCGGCCGCAACATCTACCCCACCGACGTGGAACGGGCCGCCTGCGCCGCCAAGGACGTGCGCGCGGGCAACGCGGTCGCGGTGCGCTGGGCGGGCAACGGGCGGGAACGGCTGGCCGTGGTGGTCGAGTCGCGCAAGGCGGGCGAGGCCGAGGTCGAGCGGCGGATCCGCAAGGACGTGGCCGCCGAGGTCGTGCACGCCCTGGGCGTGCGGCCGAACGCGGTGGTGGTGCTGCCGCCGGGAGAGCTGCCCAAGACGCCCTCGGGCAAGCTGCGCCGCAGCGAGGTGCGCGAGCGCCTGGCGGAGTGGCTGTAAGAGGCTAAAGCGCGTGGAAGCGGTTCTGCGCGGCTTCCAGGCCCTCGGCGGCCAGCGACTCGACCGCGTCCGCGCACTGGTCGATCAGGAACGCCAGCTCCTTGCGCTCCACGCTGGAGAAGTCCTTCAGCACGAAGTCGGCCGGGTCCTGGCGGCCGGGCGGGCGGCCGATGCCGAAGCGGGCCCGCAGGTAGTCCTTGGTGGCCAGCGACTTGGAGATGGACCGGAGCCCGTTGTGCCCGTTCTCGCCACCGCCGAGCTTGAGCCGGATGGTGCCGAAGGGCAGGTCCAGCTCGTCGTGCACGACCACGATCCGGGCCGGGTCGACCTTGTAGAAGCGCGCCGTGCCCGCGACCGCGCCGCCGGAGAGGTTCATGTAGGAGCGTGGCTTGGCCAGCACCACCCTGGCGCCGCCCAGCCTGCCCTCCAGGACGGCCGCGCCGCCCTTGTGCGCCTTGAACTTGCCGCCTGCCCGGCCGGCCAGCTCGTCCAGCACCAGGAAGCCGATGTTGTGCCGGTTGCCCTCGTACTGCGGGCCGGGGTTGCCCAGACCCACCACCAGCAACAGGTCGTCCTCGCTCACCGGTGTCCCTCCTCAAGATGCCAACGGCGCGCCGCCCCGGTGGGGCAGCGCGCCGTCCAGCATGATGCCCGACGTCGAGGGCTCAGCTCTCGGTGGTTTCGGCGGCGGCGGCCGTTTCCTCCGCGCCACCCTCCATCTGCTCGGCGGTCGGCGCGGCGACCACGTTGACCACGAGGGCCTCCGGGTCGATGCCCAGGGTCACGCCCTCGGGCAGGGCCACGTCCGAGGCGTGGATCTGGGTGCCCGGCTGGACGCCCGCGATCGAGACCTCGACCTGGTCGGGGATGTTCAGCGCGTCGGCCTCGACCAGGAGCTGGGAGATCTCCTGGGTGACCAGGGCACCGGGCACGGCGTCGCCGGTGATGACCAGCAGCACCTCGACGGTGACCTTCTCGCCCCGCTTGACCAGCAGCAGGTCGACGTGCTCGATGTAGTTCTTCAGCGGGTGGGTGGTGACGGTCTTGGTGAGCGCCAGTTCGTTGGCGGCACCGCCCAGGTCCAGGGTCAGCACCGCGTTGGTGCCGTGCTCACGCACGACGCGGGCGAACTCCAGGGCCGGAAGGGCTACGTGCTTCGGGTCGGAACCGTGGCCGTAAAGCACCGCGGGAATTTTTCCAGCGCGGCGGGTACGGCGAGCGGCGCCCTTGCCGAACTCGGTGCGCGGCTCTGCTGCGAGACGGACCTCGGACACGGCGATGCTCTCCTTGCATGACGTCGGGCAGAATAAATCTCAGTCGTGTGTGGTGACCTGCGGCGGCGTACCCAGCGCGGCAAAGAAATGACAACGCGCGGCGATTGAACGCCGCCGCGTCGATCACGGAGCCGCGAGAAGAACACCCTCGCCGAGGCAACCCAACCAGTGTATGCCTGTGCTGGCCGCAGGTCCCAATCGGGGGTACCGCCATCCGGGTCCTCCGGCCGGACACCCCTTACGAAACACGCGCCGGGCACCCCTGGAACGGGGCGCCCGGCGCGTGACGAAACGAGCCGGGAAGGCTCAGGCGTGACCGTCGAACAGGCTGGTCACCGAGCCGTCCTCGAACACCGCGTGGATGGCCTTGGCCAGCAGCGGGGCGATGCTGAGCACCTTCAGCCCGGGGAACTGCTTCTCCGGCGGGATGGGCAGCGTGTTGGTGAAGATGACCTCGCTGGCGCCGCACTCGGTGAGCTTCTTCGGCGCGTTGTTGCTGAGGATGCCGTGGGTGGCCGCGATGATCACGTCCGCCGCGCCCTCGGCCCGCAGCTGGTCGGCCGCCTTGGCGATGGTGCCGCCGGTGTCGACCATGTCGTCGATCACCACGCACAGCCGCCCGCGCACCTCGCCGACCACCCGGTTGGCCACCACCTCGTTCGGCTTGAGCGGGTCGCGGGTCTTGTGGATGAACGCGATCGGGCAGCCGCCGAGGGTGTCCGCCCACTTCTCCGCGAGCTTGGTGCGGCCGGAGTCGGGGGAGACGACCGTGATGTCCCGCCCCGAGTACTTCTCGCCCACGTAGTCGGCGAGCAGCCGCATCGCCAGCAGGTGGTCCACCGGACCGTCGAAGAAACCCTGGATCTGCGCGGTGTGCAGGTCCACGGTCATGATCCGGTCAGCCCCGGCCACCTTGAACAGGTCGGCGATCAGCCGGGCCGAGATCGGCTCCCGGCCGCGGTGCTTCTTGTCCTGCCTGGCGTACGGGTAGAACGGCATGATCACGGTGATCCGCTTGGCGCTGGCGCGCTTGAGCGCGTCCACCATGATCAGCTGTTCCATCACCCAGGTGTTGATCGGCTCGCAGTGGCTCTGGATGACGAACGCGTCGCACCCGCGCACCGACTCCTCGAACCGGACGAAGATCTCCCCGTTGGCGAACTCGTAGGCCGCCTGCGGGGTCACCGTCACGTCCAGGTGCTTGGCCACCTCGTCGGCCAACTCGGGGTGGCTGCGCCCGGAGAAGAGCATCAAGCTCTTCTTGGGGGTCGCCGACATCGCGCTCACGGTCATTTCACTCCCCGTTTGGCTGGTGTTTGCCCCCATCATCGCTGGTGACAGCGAGTGCTCGCGCGGCAGCATCAGCCGCGGCGGTGCCGGGGCGCTTGCGCTCCACCCATCCGGTGATGTTCCGCTGCTTGGCCCTTGCCACCGCCATGGCCCCCGGCGGCACGTCGTTGGTGATCACCGATCCGGCCGCCGTGTAAGCCCCATCGCCAATGGTCACAGGCGCGATGAACATGGTGTCCGAGCCCGTGCGGCAGTGCGAGCCGATCGTCGTGTGGTGCTTGCTGACGCCGTCGTAGTTCACGAAAACTGAAGCGGCGCCGATGTTGGAGAACTCACCGATCGTGGCGTCCCCCACGTACGTGAGATGCGGCACCTTGGAGCCCTCGCCGATGGTCGCGTTCTTGGTCTCCACGAAGGCGCCGATCTTGCCCTTGACCCCGAGCCTGCTGCCCGGCCGCAGGTAGGCGAACGGCCCGACGACAGCGTTCTCGCCGATCACCGCGCCGGAACCGTGCGTGCGGATGACCTTGGCCCCCGCCTCCACCACCGAGTCGGCCAGCGTGGTGTCCGGGCCGATCTCCGCGCCCTCACCCACCCGCACGCCCTCGCGCAGCTGCACGCCGGGGTACAGGGTGACATCGCGGGCCAGCACCACGTCCGCGTCCAGCCACACCGAGGCCGGGTCGATCACGGTGACGCCCTCGCGCATCCAGCGCTCCAGCAGCCGCCGGTTCAGCTCCGCGCCCAGCCTGGCCAGCTGCACCCGGTCGTTGACGCCCTCCACCAGCCAGGCGTCCCCGCTGACCAGCGCGCCCACCCGCAGCCCGTCGCCGCGGGCGATGGAGAGCACGTCGGTCAGGTACAGCTCGCCCTGGGCGTTGTCGGTGGACAGCCTGCCGATCGCACCGCGCAGCACGTCCGCGTCGAAGGCGTACACCCCGGAGTTGATCTCCTGGATGGCCCGCTGCGCCTCGTCGGCGTCCTTCTGCTCCACGATCGCGGTCACCACCCCGGTGGTGTCCCGCACGATCCGGCCGTAACCGGTCGGGTCGGCCACCTTCGCGGTGAGCACGGTGACCGCGTTGCCCGCGTGCCGGTGCTCGGCGAGCAGGCCGCGCAGGGTCTCCGCGTCCAGCAGCGGCACGTCGCCGTAGGTCACCACGACCACCCCGGCCAGGTCGGCCGGCAGCGCCTCCAGCGCGCAGCTGACCGCGTGCCCGGTGCCGTTCTGCTGTTCCTGCACCGCGGTCCGGATCTCCCGGTCCAGCGCCTTGCCGACGGTGTCGAGGTGGTCCCGCACCGCCTGCCTGCCGTGCCCGACCACCACCGCGAGGTGGTCGGGGCCCAGCTCGGCCGCGGCGCGCACCGCGTGTTCGACGAGGGTGCGACCGGCCAGCCGGTGCAGCACCTTCGGGGTGGCCGAGCGCATGCGGGTGCCTTCGCCTGCGGCGAGCACGATCGCGGTGATGGGGCCGACGTCGCCCTGGAGCATGGGGTGGATCTCCCTGCCTGCCGTCGTGTGGAAGTCGAGGTGCGGACCACCCCGCGACGGGGGGCCGCGCCCCGACGATCCTACGGGGCGACCGGCGGGAGCAGTCCTGGGTGGCTGTAGCTGTCCAGGGGGCCCTCGGCCGGGCCGCCGGAGACCCGGTTGCCGCCCTCGCGCTTGGCGCAGTACATCGCCGAGTCCGCCCTGGACAAAGCCTGACCTGGGCTTTCCTGCGGGAACACGGCGACAACGCCGATGGAGAGGGTGACCCCTCTGGACAGGTGCGCCGGCAGCCGGTCCACCGCGTCCACCGCGCGGTTCAGCGCGGCCTCGGCGGCCGAGATGGGCGCGCCCGGCAGCAGCACCACGAACTCGTCGCCGCCGTAGCGGGCCACCAGGTCGTCCCCGCGCAGCGCGTCCCTGATCGTGCTGGCCACCGCGCGCAGCACGTCGTCGCCCTCGGCGTGGGAGTACCGGTCGTTGACGCCCTTGAACCCGTCCAGGTCGATCAGCGCGATGGACAGCGGGTAGGCGCCCGGCGCGTTGAACAGGGTGTCCATCCGCTCGTCCAGCGCGCGCCGGTTGGGCAGGCCGGTGAGCGGGTCCTGCAGCGCCTGCTGGGCCATCGCGCCGTGCTTGCGGGTCAGCCGCTCGTGGTCCAGCCGGGTGCGCAGGGTGGACTCACGGGTGCGGGCCAGCCCCCACAGCTCGTTCTCCAGCTCGTTGGCGTACTCCGAGAGCGCGGTGTTGGTGGCCCTGGAGTCCGGCCCGGACAGCCGGGCGAACTCGCGCACCAGGCACAGCCGCAGCGAGGGCTCCGAGGTGTCGTGCTCCAGCTGCATGCGCACCTTGGTCAGCGCGGAGAGCGCCTCCTCGTGCCGGTCGCCCTCGGCGAGGGAGCGGGCCAGCGCGATCGAGGTCATGATCAGCTCGGGCGGGTACATGGACACGTCGAGCAGCTCCTTGAGCCGGTCCACGTGCTCAAGCCCTGGCCGGGCCAGCGCGTGCGCGGCGCCCAGCACCGGCACCTGGGCGGCCGCGGGCAGGTCGGTGCGGCGCGGGAACAGCGACTCCCGCCACGGCCCCTCCACCGCGACCGCGATGGCCGAGGCGGTGGCGAAGCGGTCCACCGCGTCCTCGTCCTTGTCCACCCGCTCCAGCCGCAGGCCCCAGCCCAGTTGCAGCCGGACCCGGTTGATCAGGTGCACCGCGATGTCGTGCGGGCCGCCGGAGTGCCGGATGTGCTGGTTGGCCTTGGCCAGCTCCCGGTCGGCCATGTCGTAGACGCCGAGCTGGGTGAGCACCAGGCCGATGTCGACCAGCGCGGAGACCAGCAGCCGGTCCCATTGGCGGCGCGGCAGCAGCGCGTCGGGCGCCGGTTCGTCGTCGAGCATGGCCAGCGCCTTGGCGATGGAGGAGAGCGCGGCGTCCTCGCGGTCGGCCATCAGCGCGCGGCGGCCGGACAGCGCGTGCGCGTCGGCCTCCAGCACGAGCAGCCCGTGCCTGCGGGTGTGCGCGATCATCTCCTCCAGCAACGGCTCCGCGTCGTCGGCGATGCTGGGGGTGACCAGGCGGACCACGGCGGCGCAGCGCAGGATCTCGCCGACCATCCAGGGCTCACCGCGCCGCTGGGCCTCGGTGAGCAGCTCGTCGGTCTCCTGGGCGGCGTTGAGCTGGGTGCCCAGCTCGCTGTTCTGCGCGACGGCGGACAGTTCGCGGGCACGCCCCACCAACCACGCTTCGGAGAGCTCAGAACGCGTGGGCAAGGGGCCGTCCCGCCTGTCGACCGTTTCCGAGGACAGTGGCGCACACCCCCTTACTGACGTGTCGCATAGCCGCCGGTTGTCCACCGTTCGGGTTGGACCCTCCCCCGAGTCCGCACCGCTCCGCCGCCAGGATTCGAACCTGGACCATCGGAACCAAAATCCGAGGTGCTGCCGTTACACCACGGCGGATCACGGACACCGGCTGCGCGTCCGCCCGGACATCGTTACATATCCGGCCCGCGCGCTGTGACATCCGGCTGGGTTTGCCACAAATGAACATCAGGTTGGCGACTTCCGGACCGTGGCCCCGGGGCGGTCGCCGCGCAGGTCAGGCCGGGGGCAGGGCGAGCGTCCGGCTGAGGAAGCCGCTGATCCGCTGCTCGTACGCGGCGGGGTCGAGGTTCCACGCGGCCACGTGGTCGGCGCCGGGCACCTCCTGGTACTCCAGCGGCCAGCCCAGCCGCCTGGCCTGTTCGGCCAGGTCGCGGCTGGCCTGCACGGGCACCGTGCCGTCGGCCGCGCCGTGGATGAGCAGGGTGGGCGGCTTGGTCGCGGGCGGGCGCTCGATCAGCTCCAGCCGGTCGAAGTCGATGCCGGAGCGCCAGCGGGAGACCAGCTCCGCGATCGGGGTCAGGAACTGCGGCAGGCCCCGCTCGCCGGCCTGCCAGTCCAGGGTCTTCCGCCAGCTCAGCACGGGTGCGTCCAGCACGACCGCGGCCACCTGCCCGGCCAGCGGGGAGCGGGCCAGCAGCTGGCCGACGATCGCCCCGCCCATCGAGTAACCGAACAGCACCACCCGGCGGGCCCCGTTCCGCAACGCGAACCGCACCGCCTCTTCCGCGTCCCGCCATTCTGAGTCACCCAGGTGATACAGCCCATCGGGTGAAATTGGCGCGCCTTTGTCATTGCGGTAAGTAACCGAAAGACTGGCCAATCCGAGTTTCCGGAGTGCCGGCACCACCCGCAGCGTCTCGTCCCTGCTGGCGCCCCGCCCGTGCACCTGCACCACCCACAGCCCGGTGTCCTTGGCGGGCTCCGGCCGCACCAGCCAGGCCGGCATCGGGCCCAGCTCGGAGGCCACGGACACGGTGCTGAAGTCCAGCCCGAGGGCCTGCTTGGGATCGCCGTTGAACACGTCGTTGTCGAAGCGCACCTTGGTGCCGACCGGCACCGCCACGCCGCCGACGAGCTGCCGCTCCACCTGCTCGCCGGAGCGCCGGGTGATCTCGCCGACCCTGGCCGCGCCACCCGGCCAGACCAGCGTGAACGTGCCCGGCTGCCGGGAGTTCTCGGTGTCCGCCAGGGTCACCGTCGCGCTGGTGCTGGCCAGCACGGTGTCCCGGAACTGCGGTTCACCCGAGTAGGGGACGAGCAGTTCCCCGCTGTAGTACCAGCCGACCGCGCCCGCGCCCACGGTGAGCGTGAGCAGGGTGGCCAGGACCGCCGCCACGATCCGCCGTCCGGTGCGGCGGGGGCGGGGCGGCGCGGCCGGCGGGTCCAGGCGGACCGAGGTGTTCTCCACCAGCGCATTGTCCTGATCAAGTCCAGCTAGCGCCGTTCAGGTGAGCTTGGGGTCAGATCGGCGTGAACCGACACGCCCGGGGAACCAGACACACCGAGACCTGTGCCACGAGGTCTGGCGAGTTGGGTTGGCCTTACTTACGCTGGCGTAAGTTACGGTTCCGTAAGTTGGGTGCCGAACCGCCTCGACCTTCCCCCACATCGCTGAGGTAGCTATCGAATGACGACCACCGTCGAGACTCCCACCACCACCGAGGACGCCACGCGCGGCCCCAAGCCGATGCTGGGCGCACCGCGCTCCACCACCGCGCACATCACCATCTGTGCCTTCGTGATCCTGCCGACCCTGGCGCTGATCGCGGCCGTGCCGCTGGCCTGGGGGTGGGGACTCGGCTGGGTGGACATCGGCCTCGCCGTGTTCTTCTACTACCTGTCCGGCCTCGGCGTGACGATCGGTTTCCACCGGCACTTCACGCACGGCTCGTTCAAGGCCAAACGCCCACTGCGGATCGGCCTGGCCGTGGCCGGGATGATGGCGGTGCAGGGCTCGATCCTGCACTGGGTGGCCGACCACCGGCGGCACCACGCCTTCTCCGACAAGGAGGGCGACCCGCACTCGCCGTGGCTGCACGGCACCACGCCGTGGGGCCTGACCAAGGGCTTCTGGCACGCGCACATGGGCTGGACGCTCAACCGGGACAAGACCAACGCCGAGCGGTTCGCGCCTGATCTGCTCGCGGACAAGGACATCCGCTCGGTCGACCGGTTCTTCTTCCTGTTCACCCTGCTCACTTTTGTGCTGCCGGGCGTGCTGGGTGGCTTGATCACCTGGTCCTGGTGGGGGGCGCTGACCGCGTTCTTCTGGGCGGGCATCGTCCGGGTCGGCTTCCTGCACCACGTGACCTGGTCGACCAACTCGATCTGCCACCTGATCGGCGACCGGCCGTTCAAGTCCAAGGACAAGGCGGCCAACTTCTGGCCGCTGGCCATCCTGAGCTTCGGCGAGTCCTGGCACAACCTGCACCACGCTGACCCGACCTGCGCCCGGCATGGGGTGCGGAAGTGGCAGCTGGACACCTCGGCTCGGATCATCTGGATCTTCGAGAAGCTCGGGTGGGCTTACTCGGTGCGGTGGCCGACGGAGCAGCGGCTGGCGCGGATCACGGTGACCGAGCAGTGACATTGGCGTGCTCCGCACGCGAGATTTTTCGCTCTTGAGTCGCCTCGTCGGCGACGCGAAGAATCAACCCCACCGCCAGTGAAGAGCCCGGCGTGTCGCTGGCGCGCCACGCCTGTTTCGCAGCAAGGCGGCCGGTGTCCGTTTGGGGGCGGTCGTACCGGCAGTTTTGGGTTGGCGGCCCAGTTCACGAGTGGCGTGAACTGGGCCGCCGACGTCTTGTGGGCGGGAAAGCATCTAGGGTGGGAGTGATGGCAGCACGACGACGCGAGCGGGCGCAGACGGATGTCGCCGCAGCGCGCCCGCCAGCGCGTGTGCGTATGACCGGCAAGGAGCGGCGGCAACAGCTGCTCGAGGTCGGTAGGGCGTTGTTCGCCGAAAAGGGCTACGACGCGGCCAGCATCGAGGAGATCGCGCACCGCGCCGGGGTGTCCAAGCCGGTGGTGTACGAGCACTTCGGTGGCAAGGAAGGGCTCTACGCGGTGGTCGTGGACCGCGAGATGGACCTCCTGCTGGAAGGCGTCATCGGCGCGCTCTCCCAAGCCACGCACCCCCGTGAGCTGCTCGAACACGCCGCCACCGCGTTGCTGGACTACATCGAGGAGTCCACCGACGGGTTCCGCATCCTGGTCCGCGACTCACCGGTGGCCAGTGCGACCGGCAGCTTCTCCAGCCTGCTCAACGACATCGCCAGCCAGGTCGAGCACATCCTCGGCCTGCACTTCTCCGCGCGCGGCTACGACCCCAAGCTGGCCGGGCTCTACGCCCAGGCGCTGGTCGGCATGGTCGCGCTCACCGGGCAGTGGTGGCTGGAGGTGCGCAAGCCCAAGAAGGAAGAGGTGGCCGCGCACCTGGTCAACCTGTCCTGGAAGGGTTTGTCACACCTGGACCCGGCGCCCAAGCTGACCATCTCTCGGTAACTTGACCGGGTGTTCGCGCCCCTGCGGTACCCCGCGTTCCGGCTGCTGACCGCGGGACGGGTGATCACTCAGCTGGGTGACTCGGTAGCCACCATCGCGCTGGCCTTCGCCGTGCTCGACCTCACCGGCTCGGTCGTCTCCCTCGGGCTGATCGTGGGCCTGCGCTCGTTCATGTCCGTGCTTTCCCTGCTCTTCGGCGGGGTGGTCGCGGACCGGCTACCCCGGCACTTGGTGCTGGTGGGCAGCAGCGCGGTGAGCGCGCTCAGCCAGGGCGCGCTGGCCTTCCTGGTGATCACCGCCTCGGCCACGGTGCCGTTGGTGGCGGTGCTGGCCGCGATCAACGGCGTGGCGGTGGCCTTCTCCTGGCCCGCCTCGGCCGCGATCACCCCGCAGACCGCGCCGGCGAAGTCCTGGCAGCAGGCCAACGCGCTGGTCCGGCTCGGCGTCAGCAGCAGCAAGATCGTCGGCGCTTCGGCTGGCGGGCTGCTGGTCGCGGTGGTCGGGCCGGGCTGGGGGCTGGCGCTGGACGCGCTGACCTTCGCGCTGGCCGGGCTGTGCTTCCTGCTGATCCGGGTGCCCAGGGCCGCGCCCGCCACCGAGCGCACCAGCATGGTCCGGGAGCTGGCCGAGGGCTGGCGGGAGTTCGTCTCCCGGCGCTGGGTCTGGGTGGTGGTGGTCGGGTTCATGTTCCTCAACGCGGCCGTGGTCGGCGTGCTCCAGGTGCTCGGCCCCGCGGTGGCCGACGCCACCATCGGCCGCTCGGCCTGGGGGCTGGTGCTGGCCGCGCAGACCGCTGGCATGGCGGTGGGCGCGGTGATCGCGATGCGGCTGCGGGTGCGCAGGCTGCTGTTCATCGGCTGCGCCTGCATGCTGCTGGACGTGGTGCTGCCGCTGACCCTGGCGATCAGCCCGCAGACCTGGACGCTGGTGATCATGGCCTTCCTGGCCGGGGTCGGGCTGGAGCAGTTCGGGGTGGCCTGGGAGACCTCGATGCAGCAGCACATCCCGGCCGACCGGCTGGCCAGGGTGTACTCCTACGACGCGATCGGCTCCTTCCTCGCGGTGCCCATAGGTGAGATCGCGATCGGACCGGCCGCGCACGCCTTCGGGGTCACCGAGACGCTGTTCGCCGCGGCCGGGGTGATCGCGCTGGCCACGCTGTTCATGCTGGCCAGCCGCAGTGTGCGCGGGCTGCGCAACACCTCGCCCGCGCTCAGCGCCGGGTGATCCGCAGCAGCTTGTCCCCGGTGCCGTTGCTGGTGGTCACGTACAGCGCGCCGTCGGGGCCGCGCCGGGCCGCGCGCAACCGGCCGTGCGTGTCGTCCAGCTCCTTGGGCGCGGCCACCGACTTGACCGCGCCCGCCTCGTCCAGGCTGAGCAGCAGCAGCTTGCTGCCCTTGAGCGTGGTCATGGCCAGCACGCCGTCCAGCTCGCCCCAGTCCGCGCCGCTGAGGAAGTCCGCCGCGCACACCGCCACGGTGCTCGCGCCCGAGCTCCACACCGCGGGCACCGCGTCCGGGAACCGCTCCGTGTCGGTCATCGGCACGCTCTCGTCATAGCTGGTCACCGTGCCGCCCTGGGACGGGTCCCAGCCGTAGTTCGCGCCCGCCTTGACCAGGTTGACCTCGTCGTCGCGGGTCGGCCCGTGCTCGGCGGCGAAGACCTGGTCCCCGCCCGGCCGCACCGCCAGGCCCTGCACGTTGCGGTGCCCGAAGCTGTAGATCAGCCGCTCCCTGGCGTTGCCGGAGGCGGCGAAAGGGTTGCCCGGCGCGGGCGCGCCGGTGTTCAGGTCGATCCGCAGCACCTTGCCGCCCAGCCCCTGCCGGTCCTGCGCGGCCGCGGGCTGTGCCGCGTCGCCGGTGCCGACCAGCAGCGCGCCGTCGGGGGCCAGCTGGAGGCGGCAGCCGGAGTGCCGCCCGCTGCTGATCACCGGCAGTCCGATGAGCAGCGGTTCCGGGTTCTTGGTGGCGCTGCGGCCGTCCGCGGCCAGCGTCCAGGTGACCAGGCGGACGTCCACCGCCCGGTCGCCCTGCTGGTGGGTCTGACAGGTGGTGAACTTGCGCGAGGTGGCGAAGTCCGGGTGCACCACCAGGCCCATCAGCCCACCCTCGCCGCGCACCAGCACGTCGGCGAAGTCGGCGCTGACCTCGGTGGCGGTGGCCCCCGGCTTGGACTCGGACAGCAGGGTGAGCCGTCCGGGCCGCTGGCTGACCAGCACCTGGCCGCCGGGCAGGAAGCCGATCTCCCAGCCGTGCGTGAGCTTGTCGGTGACCACCTCCACCGCCAGGCCCGGCGCGGGCGAGGTGGACGGCGCGGTGCCGCCCACCCCGCCCGCGCAGCCCGCCGTGAGCAGGACCGCCACACCGATGACCGCGAGCCGCGAGTTCATGCGCCCCAGGGTGCGGCATCGGCTGTGGCCTCGCCGTGAACGCCGGTGCGGCTCAGGCGTAGTAGTTGATCGTGGCGCGCAGCGCGGGCGTGCCGCCCTCGCAGTGCTGCTCCACGGTCGCGGCCAGCGCCTTGACCGTGCCGTCCGGGTTGGTCACCAGCTCGGTGATCTCGAACGAACCGCTGATCTTGTTGCAGCCGCGCCCGTTGCCGCCGATGTCGATGCCGGGGTGCCCGTCCTCGCGGAAGGAGGCCCGCTGCGCGTCGAGGTACTTGCCCACCTTCAGCGACTCACCGCGCGGGGCGGCCAGCTCCACCCGCCAGCCGTCGCGCTGCCCGGAGACGCCCAGGCTCAGGCCGTTGGCCACGGTGCCGCTCATGGTGAACACCGTGGTGGAGCCGGAGTACGCCTTGCTCGCGCCGCCGCCGACCCAGTCGCCCGGGTCGCTGGCGAACTTGTAGCCCAGCGGGAAGGCCTGGTATTTCACCTTGCCCTTGAGCGCGGGCGCGTCCGGGCCCTCGCAGTTCTGGGTGAAGCTGGCCTCCAGCACGCTGACCGCGCCGCTGCTGTCGGCCTCGATCTGGTCGATGGCGAACTGGCCCCAGACCTGGTTGCAGCCGCGGCCGGTGCCGCCCACGTCCAGGCCGGGCGCGCGCCCGGTGCGGAACGGGGCGCGTTCGGCGTCGCGGTAGACCCCCGGCCGCAGGCGTTCGCCCTTCGGTGCGGCCAGCGTGACCGACCACCACTCGCGGCCGTCGGCGGAGTCCACGGACAGCGTCAGGTACTCGGCGTTGCCGGTGAACCGGAACTTGTCAGTCGGCGCCTGGTAGGAACGGGTCTGGCCGCCGCCGACCCAGTCGCCGGACTGGCTGACGAACTCGTAGGAGCTGACCGCCGTGCGCTCGGCGGCCTTCTTCGGGGCGGCCAGCGCGGCGGTGGCGGTCAGCAGACCGGCGGCGGCTACCGCGACGGTCACCCCGACTCCGCGCAGCACGACCCGGCCCCATGGTGTGGCAGACATGTGTGCCCTTTCCCCAGTGTTCCCCCCGGCTTCTGCCGGACCGCTCGAAATTAGCGACGAGGTCCGACAAACCGGTAGGGCACAACGGATGGCGCGTGGCAGGCTGCACTGGTGACACCCACGTTCGTGCTCGTGCACGGCTCCAACGCGAACTCCTTCAGCTGGTCGGCCGTGCAGCGGGAACTCGCGCTGCGCGGGCACCGTTCGCTCGCCGTCGACCTGCCGGGGCACGGCTTCCAGGCCGGGTTCGTCCCGGCGTACCAGGCCCCGCAGGACCTCGCCGCGTTCGCGGCCGCGCCCTCGCCGATGACCTCGGTGACGCTGGCGGACTACGTCGAGCACACCGTCGCGGTGGTGCGCAGGGCCGCCGAGCACGGGCCGGTGATCCTGGCCGGGCACAGCCTCGGCGGGTTCACCCTCGGCGGCGTGGGCAACGCGGTGCCCGAGCTGCTGGACCGGATCGTCTACCTCTCCGCCTGGTGCTGCACCCGGCCGGTCGCCGACTACCTGAGCGCCCCGGAGTACGCGGACAGCCTGGCCGCCGCGGTCGGCGCGCACGTGCTCGCGGCCGACCCGATGACGGCCGGGGTGATCCGGATGAACTGGCGAACCGCCGACCCCGAGGCGCTAGCCGCGCTGCACGAGGCCATGTTCGCCGAGGGCACCGAGGCCGAGTTCCTGGCCGCGCTGAACACCCTGGACCCGGACGAGTCGCTGCACATCACCCAGGGCGACACCGGCCTGGACCCGGCGACCTGGGGCCGGGTGCCACGCAGCTACATCCGGCTGGCCGACGACCGGCTGCACCCGCCCGCCTGGCAGGACCTGTTCATCGCGGACGCGGACGCGGCCAACCCGGAGCACCCCTTCGACGTGCACACCGCCGCGGGCAGCCACATTGGCTTCCTGTCCCGCCCGGACGAGGTGGTGGGCATCCTGGACTCGCTGGTCCGGCGATGAGGACCATCGCGTGGAACTTCAAGCGGATGGGGCGGGCGCTCATCCGGTACTGGTGGCGGATCCCGGTGCTGGTCGGCGTGCTGGCGACCAGCTTGCTGCTCAATCATTACTACTGCGAAGGATTCAATCCCGGCCACCTGATCGCTGCCGGGCTGGCGCCGGGGCTGGTCGAGTGGTGGGTCGCGACCGACGAGCGCGCGAGCGACAAGCGCGCGGCAGACGTAGGCTGACCAACGAGACCCCTCCCCGGGGGCGCTGATCCCGGGCAGAGGTCTGTCTCGCGTTCGAACACCGAGGGGACCGCACTCCGCCATGACCACGTCCGCGCCGCTCGCCGGCCTGCTCACCGCCGCCACGACCTCCGAGGCCATGCGCAGGGTCGTCACCTCGGTCGGCGCCCACGACCTCGAGCTGGAGGGCCCGGCTTCGGCCCGGCCGCTGGTGGTGGCCACCCTGGCCGCGCCGGCCCCGGTCGGCGCGGGCCGGATGGTGCTGGTGATCACCGCCACCGGCCGCGAGGCCGAGGAGCTGGGCCGCGCGCTCGGCGACCTGCTCGGTGAGGACACCGTGGCGGTCTTCCCGTCCTGGGAGACGCTGCCGCACGAACGGCTCTCCCCGCGCGCGGACACCGTCGGCGGGCGGCTGTCCATCCTGCGCAGGCTGGCCCACCCCGAGGAGTTCGGGCCGCTGCGGGTGGTGGTGGCCACCGTGCGCAGCCTGATCCAGCCGATGGCCCCTGGCCTCGGCGAGCTGGAGCCGGTGCGGCTGCGGGTGGGCTCCGAGCACGACTTCGCCGAGCTGGTCGAGCGGTTCGTCCAGCTGGCCTACGTGCGGGTGGACATGGTGGAGAAGCGCGGCGAGTTCGCCGTGCGCGGCGGCATCCTGGACGTCTTCCCGCCCACCGCCGAACACCCGGTGCGGCTGGAGTTCTGGGGCGATGAGGTCACCGAGATCCGCGCCTTCGCCGTGGCCGACCAGCGCTCGCTGTCCGACGCGGTGCCGGAGCTGTTCGCCCCGCCCTGCCGGGAGCTGCTGATCACCGAGCAGGTGCGCGCCCGCGCGGCCAATCTGGCCCAGGAGCACACCGGCGACCCGCAGCTGGCCGAGATGCTGGAGAAGATCGCCAACGGCATCCCGTGCGAGGGCATGGAGGCGCTGCTGCCCGCGCTGCTGCCCGGCGAGCTGGAGCTGCTCACCGACGTGGTCCCGGCCGGCACGCACGTGCTGGTGGCCGACCCGGAGAAGGTGCGCACCCGCGCGCACGACCTGGTGCGCACCGGCCAGGAGTTCCTGGAGGCCTCCTGGATGGCCGCGGCCAGCGGCGGCAAGGCCCCGATCGACCTGGGCGCCTCGGCCTACCGCAGCCT
Organism: Crossiella sp. NPDC003009; assembly: GCF_053591555.1. NCBI lineage: Bacteria > Bacillati > Actinomycetota > Actinomycetes > Pseudonocardiales > Pseudonocardiaceae > Crossiella > Crossiella sp. NPDC003009. The sequence goes on from NZ_JBSFUA010000026.1 coordinate 54,328, forward strand.
GTCCGAGGTGGCCGAGCACGCCCGCGACACCGGCCGCCCGTGGTGGTCGCTGAGCCAGCTCACCACCGACGACGTGGACGGCGAGCGCCGCCCCATCCGGCTGGACGTCCGCCAGGTGGAGGCCTACCGCGGCGAGGTGGAGCGGGCCTTCGCCGACCTGCGCGCGCACGCCGCCAGCGGGGGAGCCGCGGTGCTCGTGGTGCCCGGCACCGGCACCGGCCAGCGCGCCTGCGAACAGCTCAGCGAGGCCGAGGTGCCCTGCCGCTGGGCCGAGCACGGCCTGCCGGAGGCCCCGCCGCCCGGACTGGTCACCGTGGTCCGCGGCGCGCTGGAGGACGGCTTCGTGCTGACCGACCCCGCGCTGGTGGTGCTCACCGAGACCGACCTCACCGGCGGCCGCGGCGGCACCTCCACCAAGGACATGCGCCGGATGCCCTCCCGCCGCCGCAACGCCGTCGACCCGCTGGCGCTCAAGGCGGGCGACTTCGTGGTGCACGAGCAGCACGGCATCGGCAAGTACGTGGAGATGGTGCGGCGCACCGTGCAGGGCGCCACCCGCGAGTACCTGGTGCTGGAGTACGCCTCCAGCAAGCGCGGCCAGCCCGGCGACCGGCTGTTCGTGCCCACCGACCAGCTCGACGACGTCTCCCGCTACGTCGGTGGCGAGCTGCCCGCGCTGAACAAGCTCGGCGGCTCGGACTGGAAGGCGACCAAGGCCAAGGCGCGCAAGGCGGTCAAGCAGATCGCGGCCGAGCTGGTGCAGCTCTACGCGGCCCGGCAGTCCGCGCCCGGCCACGCCTTCGGCGAGGACACCCCATGGCAACGGGAGCTGGAGGACGCCTTCCCGTTCACCGAGACCCCCGACCAGATGGCGGCCATCGACGAGGTCAAGGCGGACATGCGCCGCGCGGTGCCGATGGACCGGGTGATCTGCGGTGACGTCGGCTACGGCAAGACCGAGATCGCGGTGCGCGCGGCGTTCAAGGCGGTGCAGGACGGCAAGCAGGTGGTGGTGCTGGTGCCCACCACGCTGCTCGGCCAGCAGCACCTGAACACCTTCACCGAGCGGATGCGCGCCTTCCCGGTCACGGTCAAGGGCATGTCCCGCTTCACCGACACGATGGAAGCGGAGAAGGTGCTGACCGGGCTGGCCGACGGCAGCGTGGACATCGTCATCGGCACCCACCGGCTGCTGCAGAAGAACGTGCGCTACAAGGACCTCGGCCTGGTCATCGTGGACGAGGAGCAGCGCTTCGGGGTCGAGCACAAGGAGCACATCAAGTCCCTGCGCACGCACGTGGACGTGCTCACCATGTCCGCCACCCCGATCCCGCGCACGCTGGAGATGAGCCTGGCAGGCATCCGCGAGATGTCCACCATCCTCACCCCGCCGGAGGAGCGGCACCCGGTGCTGACCTACGTGGGCGGGCACAACGACAAGCAGGTCGGCGCGGCCATCCGGCGCGAGCTGCTGCGCGACGGCCAGGTCTTCTACGTGCACAACCGGGTCAGCACCATCGAGAAGGCGGCGCGCAAGATCCGCGAGCTGGTGCCGGAGGCCAGGGTGGTCACCGCGCACGGGCAGATGAACGAGGACAAGCTGGAGAAGATCATCGAGGGCTTCTGGGAGAAGGAGTACGACGTCCTGGTCTGCACCACGATCGTGGAGACCGGCCTGGACATCTCCAACGCCAACACCCTCATCGTGGAGCGCGGCGACCTGCTCGGCCTGTCCCAGCTGCACCAGCTGCGCGGCCGGGTGGGCCGGGCCAGGGAACGCGGCTACGCCTACTTCCTCTACCCGCCGGAGGCCCCGCTCACCGAGCAGGCGCACGACCGGCTGGCCACCATCGCGCAGAACTCCGAGCTGGGCTCGGGCATGGCGGTGGCCATGAAGGACCTGGAGATCCGCGGCGCGGGCAACATCCTCGGCGCGGAGCAGTCCGGGCACATCGCCGGTGTCGGCTTCGACCTCTACGTGCGGCTGGTCGGCGAGGCGGTGGACGCCTTCCGCAAGCACGCCGGAGCGGGTGAGGGCGAGAGCGAGGAAGCCGAGCTGGCCGACGTGCGGATCGAGCTGCCGGTGGACGCGCACATCCCGCACGAGTACGTGCCCGGCGAGCGACTGCGGCTGGAGGCCTACCGCAAGATCGCCGCGGCGGCCAGCGGCGCCGACCTGGACGCGGTCCGCGAGGAGCTGACCGACCGCTACGGCCCGCTGCCCAAGGCGGTGGAGCACCTGCTGGCGGTCTCCACGCTGCGCCAGACCTGCCGCGAGCACGGGGTCACCGAGATCGCGTTGCAGGGCAGCCAGATCCGGTTCGCGCCGATGGAGCTGCGCGACTCGCAGACCATCCGGCTCAAGCGGCTCTACCCCAAGGCGCTGTACAAGCCGGCCACCCGCCAGGTGAACGTGCCAAGGCCGACCGAGGGACCGGCCGGTGGCCGGATGGGCGCGCCGCCGCTGCGCGACCGCGAGCTGCTGGACTGGTGCGCCCAGTTCCTGCACAGCCTCGTCGGGGTCACTCCAGGTACCCCCGTTGGGGCGGGAAGGGCCTGATGGGCAAGACTCGTACGAACCTGCGCCACCCGATCGTGAGAAGGTACGGAGCTGTGACGAAGGCCATGACTCGCACCCGCCTGGTCGCCGTGTCGATCACCGCGGGCCTGATCCTGACCGGCTGCGGCGGTCCCGCGAAGGCCGGCGCCGCGGCCGTCATCGGGGACACCACCATCCCGGTCGAGGCGGTCCAGCAGCGGTTCGACGCCTGGCTCAAGGCCAACCCGGCCGCGGCCGCGGAGCAGCGGCAGGGCAACCAGATGGCCACCCTGGGCAGGCGCCAGGCCAGCATCGCGATCACCCGCGAGCTGATCAGGCAGGTCGCCGCCAAGGAGGGCGTGACCTACGCCGAGGACCAGAAGGAACAGGCGATCGAGCAGGCGGGCGGTCGCGAGCAGGTGGTGGCCAAGAGCCTGGACACGATGGACAACATCGACCAGGCCGTGCGGGCCCAGCTGCTCGCCGTGGGCATCGGGCGCAAGTTCGCCGACCACCTCGCGGTGGTGCTGGACTTCACCAACGCCGCCACCTACACCGAGGCGCAGGCCAAGGCCAAGGAGATGGCGCGCAGCGACGAGGCCGCGGCCGCACTGGTGCGCAAGGACACCGCGGGCCAGCCGCCGAACCCGCAGACCGGGCAGAGCGCGGAGGCGGTCCGGCTGAACCAGCGGTTCACCTTCCAGACCATCCTCCAGCAGCAGAACCCGGCCGTGCTGCTGCCGCTGTTCACGGCCAAGCCGGGCGACGCGGTGGCGCTGTCGCTGAACTCCGGCGAGCAGACCGGCAACGGTCAGTGGCTGGTGGCCAGGGTCAAGTCCAGGACGGACCGCCCGGTCGCGGGCGCGCCCACCCAGGGCGGCCTGGCCGAGCAGCTCAACCTGACCGGTCTGGAGGCGGTCGGCCAGATCGTCGTCTCCCACTACGCCAACGAGCTGGGCGTGCAGGTCAACCCGCGCTACGGCGACTGGGCGCCCACCGAGACCGCGGTGGACAAGCGGGTCCGCGACCCGCGCACGCCCGGCAGCAGCTTCAGCGTGAGCAGGGGCGACTCGCAGCAGTGACCCCCGTGGCCCAGGACTGCGCCGTCGTCCTGCTCAGCGAGCGGCTCGGCGCGGTCTTACCGCTGGCCGCGGTGCCCGTGCTGCGCACCGCGGCCGAGGTCTACGCCGACCCGGCCGAGCTGGGCTTCCCGGCCCCGCCGGCGATCGCCGAGCTGCTGGCCGAGGCCGAGCGCGGGCCGGTGGTGCTGCTGACCCTGGACGCCGAGGGCCCGGCCGCGGCCGCGCTGGTGCGGGCCGGGGCCAAGCTGATCGGCACCCCGGAGCCGCGCGGCGCCGGGCTGGTCGAGGCGGCCCAGGTGATGCACCGGCTGCGCTCGCCCGGCGGCTGCCCGTGGGACGCCGAGCAGACCCACGACTCGCTGCGGCAGTACCTGGTCGAGGAGACCTACGAGCTGCTGGAGGCGATCGAGGACGGCGACCGGGCGGCGCTGCGCGAGGAGCTGGGCGATGTGCTGCTCCAGGTGCTCTTCCACGCCAGGGTGGCCGAGGAGGACGCGGCGGACCCGTTCACCATCGACGAGGTGGCCACCGAGCTGGTGACCAAGCTGGTCGGCCGCCACCCGCACGTCTTCGCCGAGGACGGCGACCCCGCGGTGCGGGACAGCCACACCCAGCAGCAGCGCTGGGAGGAGCTCAAGCAGGCCGAGAAGCGCAGGGAGTCCGCGGTGGACGGGGTCGCCCTCGGCCAGCCCGCGGTGTCCCTGGCCGCCAAGCTCGCCCAGCGCGCCGGCCGGGCCCGGGTCCCCGTCGACCTGCTGCCCGCCGGCGCGGACACCGGTTCCGGGCTGTTCGCGCTGGCCGCCAAGGCCAAGCTGGCCGGGGCCGACCCGGAGTCCGAACTGCGCGCGGTGGCCCGCGGCTTCGCGGTCACCCTGCGCGCCGCCGAGGCCGCCGCCCGCACCGCCGGGGTGGATCCGGCGACCCTGGACGCGGCGGGCTGGCACCGGTTCTGGCCCACCGAACAGCCCAGCGACAAGGCACGCGGAGACAACTCGCCCGGCTGAACGGGCGAGAAGGACTACCCCTGATCGGGTTAATCAAACCCAATTCGTGACCCGCAGTGGGGGCTGCCGGTGACCTTGGGCGCGTTCCCAGGCACACTGGGTGGCGATGAACCCCGACGGCCACACCCGTAGCGAACGACGCTGGGCCTTCCTGTTGCTCGGCGCCACGGGCACCGCCCTCGCCGTGCTCGGCGCGCTCGCGGTGCGCGGCGAGCTGGCCGCCCCCGTGGCGAAGCAGCCGCCGGTGGCCGAGCTCAAGCTGCCGTCCGCGCTGGCCCCGCCCGACGGCGGCGTGCAGCTGCCCGCGCTGGCCGCGCCCGCGCCCGGCGTGCGGCCGCAGGCGCAGCTGGCCGAGTGGGCCGCCGCGCACTCGATGAAGCTCAACGTGCCCAAGGCCGCGCTGGAGGCCTACGGCTACGCCGCCGCGGTCACCGCCGCCGAGCAGCCCGCCTGCCGGATCACCTGGACCGCGCTGGCCGGCATCGGGCAGGTGGAGTCCAATCACGGCCGGTTCAACGGCGCCAAGCTGGACGCCTCCGCCCGCCCCACCACCGACATCCGCGGCATCCCGCTGGACGGGCGGCCAGGGGTGAAGGCGATCAAGGACACCGACGGCGGGCAGCTGGACGGGGACACCGTGTGGGACCGCGCCATGGGCCCGCTCCAGTTCATCCCCACCACCTGGAAGGACTGGGGTACCGACGCCGACACCGACGGCCGCACCGATCCCGACGACCTGGACGACGCCGCCCTCTCCGCCGCCCGCTACCTGTGCGCCAGTGGCGGCGACCTGGGCACGCCGGAGGGCTGGTGGCGCGCGGTGACCACCTACAACGAGAGCCGCCGCTACGGCCAGGACGTGCTGGACCGGGCCGACCACTACGGCCGTAACAGCCGCAAGGCCTGACCGCGGCCCGCTGACCTGCGGAGATATCGGTCTTGCCGGCCCGGTACGGAGTGTGCGTAGCCTGGGGTCGTGGTCACCCCTGCTCCGCCGTCCGCGCCGACGCCCACTCCCGAGCCGCCGCCCCGCCGTGGTGGTCTCGCGATCCGGCTGGTCATCGCCGGTGTGGTGATCGGGGTCGCGGGTGCGGGTGTCTGGTCGCTGACCCAGTTCCTGGAACCGGACCGGACCCCGCGCCGGGTCGAGCCGCCGATCGTGGCGGTGCCGGTGGAACCCGGTTCCGCGGTGCCCGGCGAGGTGCTGCCGGACCGCCAGCCGCCACCGGCGGCCCAGGGCGGTCAGGCCCCGGACCCGATCGGCGACTGGGCGGGCCGGGTCAGCGAGGCGATCGAGGTGCCTGCCCGCGCGTTACGGGCCTACGCGGTGGCCGACCTGACCCTGCGCAAGGAGAAGCCGCGCTGCCGGATCACCTGGGCCACCATCGCCGCGATCGGCCGGATCGAGTCCAACCACAACCGCTACGGCGGCGCCACGCTGCAGGACGACGGCCGTCCGTCCAAGCCGATCATCGGCGTGCCGCTGGACGGCTCACCGGGCTTCAAGGCCATCCCGGACACCGACAAGGGCCAGCTCGACGGCGACACCCAGTGGGACCGGGCGGTCGGGCCGATGCAGTTCATCCCGGCCACCTGGAAGCGCTTCGCCGCCGACGCCGACGGGGACGGCAAGGCCGACCCGCAGGACATCGACGACGCCGCGGTGGCCGCCGGGCGCTACCTGTGCGCGAGCAACCGGGACCTGGGCACCGGCAAGGACTGGTGGGCGGCCACCTTCACCTACAACAACTCGGTGGAGTACGGCCAGAAGGTCTTCGGCCTGGCCGACCGGTACGCCAGGGGCAGCCTCGGTCAGCGCTGACTCAGGTGCCGGTGTCCTTCTCCCGCAGCATGATCCGGGCCCGCACCTCGTTGACCGCCTCCAGGTAGTCCGGCGTCGGGTGCATGGCCGCGGCCATCCGCAGCTGGGTGATCGCCTCGGACAGCCTGCTCTGCCGTTGCAGGGTCCGGCCCAGTGCGAACCGGGCGTAGTGGTCGGTGGGGTCCAGCTCCAGCACCCGGCGGAAACCCCGCTCGGCCCTGGTCAGCTGCGCGGAGTGCAGGTAACACCTGGCGGCCAGCAGGTGCACGCTTGGCAGCTCCGGATCGGACTCCAGGACGGGCTCCAGCTGGCGCAGCGCGTCCAGCGGCCGGTTCGCGGCCAGGAGCGACTCCGCCCTGCGATAAGCCTCGAAGGTGCCCTCGGTCATAGTCACCCCACGGTACGTCTTCCCGCCCGATCGCGCGCCCGCCATCCGGGCCATGATCCACACCCCACGCCACGAACCCGGGAAACCGCCCAACGGCCAGCACGGCGAACGGTGCTGCCGGGCTCCGGCTAGGCTCGGCGGTGGTCAAGTCCCAGGCTGGGTGATTAAGGAGAGCGCACGTGGCGGTCATCGAACAGGTAGGCGCCCGCGAGATCCTGGACTCTCGCGGCAACCCCACCGTCGAGGTCGAGGTCGCACTGGACGACGGCACGCTGGCCCGGGCGGCCGTGCCCTCTGGCGCGTCCACGGGCGAGCACGAGGCGGTCGAGCTGCGTGACGGCGACAGCAACCGGTACCTCGGCAAGGGCGTCGAGAAGGCCGTGACCGCGGTGCTCGACGAGATCAGCCCCGAGCTGGTCGGCATCGAGGCCGTGGAGCAGCGGGTGGTGGACCAGAAGCTGGTCGACCTGGACGGCACCCCCGACAAGTCCCGGCTCGGCGCGAACGCCATCCTCGGCGTCTCGCTCGCGGTGGCCAAGGCCGCGGCCGAGTCCAGCGGGCTGGAGCTGTTCCGCTACGTCGGCGGCCCGAACGCGCACGTGCTGCCGGTGCCGATGATGAACATCATCAACGGTGGCGCGCACGCCGACAGCGATGTCGACGTGCAGGAGTTCATGATCGCGCCGATCGGCGCGGAGAGCTTCCGGGAGGCGCTGCGCTGGGGCGCGGAGGTCTACCACGCGCTCAAGTCGGTGCTCAAGGCCAAGGGCCTGGCCACCGGCCTCGGCGACGAGGGCGGCTTCGCGCCGAACCTGCCCAGCAACCGGGACGCGCTGGACCTCATCGGCGTGGCGATCGAGAAGGCCGGGTTCCGCCTCGGCCGCGACTTCGGGCTGGCGATGGACGTGGCCGCCACCGAGTTCTACAAGGACGGCGCGTACCACTTCGAGAAGAACAAGCGCAGCGCCGAGCAGATGACCGGGTACTACACCGAGCTGCTCAACAACTACCCGCTGATCTCCCTCGAGGACCCGCTCTCCGAGGACGACTGGGACGGCTGGGTGCAGCTGACCAAGGAGATCGGCGACCGGGTGCAGATCGTCGGCGACGACCTGTTCGTGACCAACCAGGAGCGCCTGGAGGAGGGCATCGCCCGCCGCGCGGCCAACGCGCTGCTGGTGAAGGTCAACCAGATCGGCACCCTGTCCGAGACCCTGGACGCGGTCACCCTTGCGCACTCCTGCGGCTACCGCAGCATGATGAGCCACCGCTCCGGCGAGACCGAGGACACCACCATCGCCGACCTCGCGGTGGCGGCCAACTGCGGTCAGATCAAGACCGGCGCGCCCGCCCGCAGCGAGCGGGTGGCCAAGTACAACCAGCTGCTGCGGATCGAGGAGACCCTCGGTGACGCGGCGCGCTACGCGGGCGAGCTGGCGTTCCCGCGCTTCACCCCGGACAGCCAGGGCTGAGCCCGGTGGCGGGGCGCGAGCACGACAGGGAGCGGCGGCGCAGGCGGACGGAGAACTCCTCTGCCTCCTCGGCGCGACGGCCGGAGCGCGCGCGCCGCAAGTGGCAACGACAGGACCGGACCGGCGCCGCGGCGGCCTCCTCCACCGAGGAGGCCCGCCCGGCCCGGGACCGGGCAGCCAGGGAGCGCAGCGAGACCACCCGCCGCGGCACCACCGGCGGCAGGTCGCGCAGGCCGACCGCGGGGCCGGGTGGCGCGTTCAAGCTGTCCTCCACGCGGCGGGCGGCGCTGCTGGCGATCATCGCCTGCGCGCTGACACTGTCCATCGCGGTGCCGCTGCGCAACTACTGGAGCCAGAAGTCGGAGATGCAGGCCGAGATCGAGAAGGTCAGGCAGCTCAACGAGCAGGCCAAGCAGCTCGAGGAGCGCAAGACCCAGCTCTCCGACCCGACCCAGATCGAAGCCGAGGCCAGGCGCAGGCTGCGCTACGTGCGGCCCGGCGAGACGCCTTACGTCGTGCAGCTGCCGCAGCCGGCCACCCCGGCCGCGCCCGAGGAGTCGGAGCAGCGCAAGAGCGACAAACCGTGGTACGACCAGCTGTGGGAATCGATCACCGGGAGTGGTTCGTGAGTGAGGAAAAACCGCGCCTGGGGCTGGACGTGCCGCCGGTGCGGGAGGAGCTGACCGAGGCCGACCGCGCGGCGGTGACCGCGCAGCTGGGCCGGTCGCCGCGAGGTGTGCGGGCGGTGGCGTACCGCTGTCCGTGTGGTAACCCGGCGGTGCTCCAGACGAACCCCCGGTTGGACGACGGCACCCCGTTCCCCACCATGTACTACTCGACCTGCCCCAGGGTGAACTCGATGTTGGGCACCCAGGAGGCATCCGGTCTGATGAAGGAGATGACCGACCGCCTCGAAGCCGACCAGGGCCTTGCTGACCAGTACCTGAAGGCGCACGAGAGCTATCTCGCCGAGCGCGACTCGATCGAGTCGCTGGGCACGAAGGTCACCGCGGGCGGCATGCCGGACCGGGTCAAGTGCTTGCACGTACAAGTTGCACATGCACTTGCCTGTGGGCGAGGAGTGAACCCGTTCGGTGATGAATCGGCCGATCGGCTGGGCGACTGGTGGCGCTCCGGTAGCTGCGTGTAGTCCACGCTCGGCTCTCTGGGGAACTTGCCGCCCGCGGCTACCCCGGTCGAGTCGATACACTCGCATCTCCCGTGCCCGGCACGTGGGTCTGACCAGGTCACCGCCCTGCAACGAGGGTGGATCGAAGGCGGGAGGGCAGCCACCATGGGCAGTGTCCCCGCGCTTCCCCACAGCAGGCCATTGACGCGGCTGGACCTGGAGGCGATGCCTCATGACGGTCACCGCTACGAGTTGGTGGACGGGGTGCTCACCGTGAGCCCGTCACCCCGCCCACTCCACCAGCGCGCCATCCTGCGGTTGATCATGGCGCTGGAGCCGCACTGCCCGGACGGGCTGGAGATCCTGCCCGCGCCGGTGGACGTGGTGCTGGCCGAGGACACGGTGCTGATCCCGGACGTGGTCCTCGCGCGGGTCCAGGACTGGACCGAGCGCGGGCTGTTCGGCCCGCCGGTGCTCGCGGTCGAGGTTTTCTCGCCGAGCACCAGGCGATTCGACCTTGAACTGAAACGAGCGCGTATGCAGGCGGCCGGATGTCCGAACTATTGGGTGGTCGATCCGGACGAACCGGCCTTGCGTTGCTGGCATTTGCGTGATGGCCGCTATGCGGAGGTCGCATTCGCCCGCTGCGAGGAGACGGTCACCCTGCGCGAGCCGTTCACCGTCACCCTGTCTCCGGCGGATCTCGTCTCGCTCCGCCGCCGATAAGCGCGGGTGATGACCCGGTCGTATTCAGTTGGACGGTTCCGGCCGTGTTACGTGACATTCCTGGTACCGCGTCGTTGTGCTCAGTACGGTGAGAGCGGGTGACACGGCTTCGCTGATCAGGCAGGCTGGCGGCGGCAACACTGGGGGGCACGGCCGTCGTCCGGCCGCGGATGTGAGGAGAGGTTGTACGTGGGTGCTCCGAACGGGCCTGGCTTCGTGGCGGCGACGACACGGAAACGGCGCAAGGGTCGGAGACTGCTCGCCGCGGCGACCGTCGGCGCGGCCATGGTCACCCCAGGGCTGCTGGCCGGTGGCGGCGGCCTCGGCTTCCTCCCGGTCGCCGACGTCAGCGGCATCCAGGCGCCCGGCGCGAGCAACATCCTGGCGCTGCTGCAGAACAACGACAACATCGCGGTCAACGGCGCGCTGCCCAGCGCGGACTCGGTCAGCCCCGAGCTGATCGCGGCCCTGCGCGACCCCGCCGCGCCGCTGCCCTCGGACCTCTCCGACCCCGGCACCAGCGCCACCACCGGCAACGACATCCCCGGCACCGTGCTGCAGGCCTACCAGCGGGCCGCGCAGACCCTGGCGGTCACCAAGTCCGGCTGTCACCTGCACTGGTCGCTGCTGGCCGGCATCGGCAAGATCGAGACCAACCACGCCCGGATCTTCGGCGCGCACCTGGACGCCAGTGGCAACGCGATCCCGCGCATCCTGGGCCCGCAGCTCTCCGGCGGCCCCGGCTTCGCCGCGATCAGGGACACCGATGGCGGCGCGCTGGACGGCGACACCGCATGGGACCGCGCGGTCGGCCCGATGCAGTTCATCCCCGGCACCTGGCGCGGGTACGCCGCCGACGGCAACGGCGACGGCAGGTTCGACCCGAACAACGTCTACGACGCCGCCCTGGGCGCCGGCAACTACCTGTGCTCCGGCGGTCTCGACCTGGCCGTGCCCGCCCAGTTGGCCGCCGCGGTCTTCCGCTACAACCACTCCAACGCCTACGTGACCAAGGTGCTGGCCTGGATGGAGCGCTACGCCAGCGGCGTGGACGTGACCTCGGACGACCCGGTGGTGCCCACCGACCCCAGCCTGACCCAGCCGCCGCCGCAGGCCGGGGTGAACCCGCCGCCGAACAACCCGCCGCCGGACCCCGGCACCACGACCACCACGACGACGACCAGCTCGTCCTCCTCCGGCACCACGACGACGACCACCACCACGACCACTACGACGACGACCACGACCACCACGACGACCACCACCACGACGACGACCACCACCACGTCGAAGACGCCGACCTGCACCACGACCACCACCACGACGACGCCGACCGGCACCCCCACCTCGAGCGCCACCACGACCACGCCCGGCGCGTGCGTCTCGCCGACCCCGGTCGCCTCCGGCGAGCCGGAGAAGGCGCCTGCGGTGGCCAAGACGGACGCGGTCGCGCCGCCGAAGTAGGGTTGCCGCGGAAGGTTCGCGAAACAGGGGTGGGCTATGCCGCGGGTTGGTGCGATCGACTGCGGGACGAACTCGATCCGGCTGCTGGTGGCCGACGTCTCCGAGCGCGAGGACGGCAGCCGCTGGCTGCGCGACGTGCACCGGGAGATGCGCATCGTGCGGCTCGGGCAGGGCGTGGACGCCACCGGCGTGCTGGCACCGGAAGCCTTGGAGCGCACCAGGATCGCGCTGGCCGACTACACCGCCATCCTGCGCCGCAAGGGCGTGGCACGGGTGCGCATGGTGGCCACTTCCGCCACCAGGGACGCGGCCAACCGCGAGGACTTCTTCGCGATGGTCCGTGAGACGCTCGGTGTGGACGCCGAGGTTATCACCGGGGATGAGGAAGCGACCCTGTCCTTCACCGGCGCTGTGGGCGATCTGGAGCCCGAGGAAGGCCCCTTCGTGGTGGTCGACCTCGGCGGTGGCTCCACCGAGATCGTGCTGGGCGAGTGGGACGGCGTCCGGGCCAAGGTCACCTCGGCCCGTTCGGTGGACATCGGCTGCGTGCGGCTGACCGAGCGCTGCCTGCCGGACGACCCGCCCACCCCTGACCAGCGCGCCGAGGCCGAGCGGGTGATCGGCGCCGCGCTGGCCGAGGCCTTCGCCGCGGTGGACGTCAGCTCCGCCCGCACCTGGATCGGTCTGGCGGGCACGGTGACCACCCTGTCTGGCATCGCCAAGGGCCTGCCGAGCTACGACTCGGAGGCCATCCACCTGTCAAGACTCCAGATGGGCGAGCTGCACGAGACCATCGAACTTCTGCTCACCCTTTCGCGGGAGGAGCGGGCCGCCCTCCCGGTCATGCACCCGGGCCGGGTCGACGTCATCGGTGGCGGTGCGTTAGTGGTGGCCAAGATCGCCGAAGAACTGCGCGAACGGGCTGGAATCACCGAGCTGGTCGTCAGTGAGCACGACATTCTGGACGGCATCGCGTTGTCGGTCGTTTGAGGGACAGTCCGTCAATCGATTGACGGACATCTTTCCGTGAAGATTCCGGTTACTTTCCGTAGTTGTAACTTGTTATTCAGTTGACAAAATTGACGATCGTGACCGCTTTGTGACCGCCCCCAGGTGTAGTTCGTTGGGTTGAGCCGATTACGGTCCCTCTCACGGTTCGGGAAGGGTTCCCGCGGCCGTTCGGGTGGCGCTCACGAACGTTCTCGTGCGGCGCGCCGTGTAGGTGGGAGGACGTTCATGCGGAAGGGACGCGCGCTGTCCTTGATCGCGGTGCCGGTCGCGGCGTCGTTGGTCTTGACGGCTTGTGGCGGCGGCGGCAACTCGTCGGGCAACAGCAATGAGACCACTGAGGTCAGCATCTTCGGCACGGAGCCGGAGAACCCGCTTGTTCCCGGCAACACCACCGAGACCGGTGGTGGCAAGGTCGTTCAGTCGATCTTCACTGGCCTGGTGACGTACAGCAACACCTTCGAGGTCAAGAACGCGATGGCGGAGTCCATCGAGCTGACCAAGCCCGACCAGTACACGATCAAGCTCAAGCAGGGCTGGAAGTTCCACGACGGCACCCCCGTCAAGGCCGAGAACTTCGTCAAGGCCTGGAACTACACCGCCTACTCGCCCAACGGGCAGCAGTCGGCCAGCTTCTTCGAGCAGATCAAGGGCTTCCGCGACGTCAACACCGTGGACCCGGACGGCGCCGACGGTCCGCAGAAGGCTCCTGAGCCCAAGGCGAAGGAGATGTCCGGCCTCAAGGTCGTCGACGACACCACCTTCACCGTGGACTTCACCGAGCCGCACGTGATCTTCAAGGTCAAGCTCGGCTACTCGGCCTACATGCCGCTGCCGGACAAGTTCTTCAGCGACCAGAAGGGCTACGAGGCCGCCCCGATCGGCAACGGCCCCTGGAAGTTCGTCTCCCGCACGCCCAAGCAGGACATCAAGCTTGAGCGCTACGAGGACTACAAGGGCGACGACAAGCCGAAGATCAAGAAGGTCAAGGTCGCCATGTACACCGGCACCGAGGCCGCTTACGCCGCGGTGAAGGGCAACCAGCTCGACTTCCTGGACACCATCCCGCCCTCGGGCCTGGCCGGGAACCTGTGGAAGACGGACCTGAAGGACCGGTCCAAGTCCCAGGCGGGTCTGATCATCCAGATCCTGAACTTCCCGCTGTACGACCCGAAGTACCAGAACAAGGACTTCCGCCAGGCGATCTCCATGGCGATCAACCGCAAGGAGATCACCGAGAAGATCTTCGAGGGCAACCGGAAGCCCACCAGCGGTTACGCGGTCGAGGGCACGACCGGCTGGCAGCCGGGCGCCTGCGGCGAGCTGTGCGAGCACAACCCGGCCAAGGCCAAGGAGCTGTTCGACAAGAGCGGCTTCAAGGGCAAGCTGGAGATCACCTCCAACGCCGACGGCGGGCACAAGGAGTGGATCGAGGCCGCCTGTGGCCAGATCAAGTCCGCGCTGAACCTGGAGTGCACCTTCGCCCCGGTCGCCACCTTTGGTGAGATCCGGAAGAAGATCAACGCGCACGAGATGACCCAGGTCTACCGCGGTGGCTGGATCGCCGACTACCCGTCGGTGGAGAGCTTCCTGAACCCGCTGTACAAGACCGGTGGCTCCTCCAACGACGGTGGCTACTCCAGCCCGGCGGTGGACGCCAAGCTGGCCGAGGCCGACCGCGCCCCGACCGAGGCGGAGAGCTACAAGCTCTACCACGAGGCGGAGAAGCTGATCGCCCAGGACATGCCGGCGATCCCGCTGTGGAACACCACCTCGCAGTTCGGCTGGTCCACCAAGCTGAAGAACGTGCAGATGAACGCCTACCGCGAACTCGACCTCTCGACCGTCGAGGTTGCCTGATCACTAGCTAGAACGGGGCTGGTCCACAATGTCGTGGGCCAGCCCCGATCGCGGTAGAGGAGTTCTCGTACATGGGCCGCTATGTGATTCGGCGCCTGCTTCAACTGATCCCGGTCTTCCTCGGGACGACCTTCCTCATCTACGCGTTGGTCTGGGCCCTGCCCGGTGACCCGTTCGCCGCCATGTGCGGCGATCGCCGTTGTCCGGACGCCTTCATCGTGCAGATGACGGAGAAGTTCAACCTCAACGACAACATCGTCGTCCAGTACTTCAAGTACCTCGGCGGCCTGTTCCAGGGTGACTTCGGGGAGACCTTCTCCGGCACCTCGGTCGGTGAGCTGATCGCGCTGCGCTACCCGGTCTCGGTCAAGCTCGCGCTGGTCGCGGTGCTCATCGAGGCCGTCATCGGCGTCATCGCCGGTGTGCTGACCGGCCTGCGCGGCCGTGGCTTCCTGGACAACCTGGTCCTGGTCTCCACCCTGTTCCTGATCTCCCTGCCCACCTTCGTCACCGGCTTCGTGCTGCAGCAGGTGCTGGGCTTCCAGCTGGAGATCATCCCGACCGTGGTGTCAGAGGATCCGACCTTCGCCGAGCTACTGGTGCCTGGCTTCGTGCTGGGCAGTCTCTCCATGGCGTACGTGACCCGGTTGACCCGCACCTCGATCGCGGAGAACAAGCGCGCCGACTACGTCCGGACCGCGGTGGCCAAGGGCCTGCCGCAGAGCCGGGTGGTCGGGGTGCACCTGCTCCGCAACTCGGTGATTCCGGTGATCACCTTCCTCGGCACCGACCTCGGTTCGCTGATGGGCGGGGCCATTGTCACCGAAGGCATCTTCGGCATCCGCGGGATCGGCGGTCTGGTCTACGAGTCGATTCTCCAGAAGGAAGGCATCACCGTCACCGGTGTGGTCGTCCTGCTGGTGATCGTCTTCTTGATCGTGAACCTGTTCGTCGACCTGCTCTACGCCGTGCTCGACCCGAGGATCCGTTATGACTGACCCGTCTGCTGCCGCTGCCGGCTCCACCATCGAGGCCCACCAGATGGTCTCGGACGCCGAGCACGCTTCCACCACACAGGACAAGCCCCGCAGTCTCTGGTCGGACGCGTGGGGGGACCTGCGCCGCAGGCCCATGTTCGTCATCTCCGCCGCGGTGATCCTCTTCCTGGTCATCGTGGCCGCCTTCCCGTGGCTGTTCACCTCGGTGGACCCGGACGCGGGCGATCTGCAGCGCTCCCGCGTCGCGCCCTCGGCCGAGGCCTGGTTCGGCTACGACACCCAGGGCAAGGACATCTTCGCCAGGGTGGTCTACGGCACCAGGTGGTCGATCCTGGTCGGCGTGATGTCCACCCTGGCGACCGTGTTCATCGGTGGCGTCATGGGCCTGCTCAGCGGCTTCTTCGGCGGCTGGGTGGACGCGTTGCTGTCCCGGATCGCGGACATCTTCTTCGGCCTGCCGTTCGTGCTGGGCGCGATCGTGATCCTGTCCGCGTTCCTCTCCGGCGTCTCGGCCGACGCGTTCACCATCGTCAGCCTGGTGGTGTTCTCCATCGCGCTGCTGTCCTGGCCGGTGGCCATGCGGATCATGAGATCGGCCGCGATCACGGTGAAGCAGCAGGACTTCGTGAAGGCCGCGCGCGCCCTCGGCGCGAGCAACAGCCGGATCATCCTCAAGCACCTGCTGCCGAACTGCCTGGCGCCCGTCCTGGTCTACGGGACGATCGCGCTGGGCGCGTTCATCGGCGCCGAGGCGACCCTGTCGTTCCTCGGCCTCGGCCTGCGGGCGCCCGCGGTGTCCTGGGGCGTGATGATCGCGGACGCCCGCGACTACATCCGCATCGCACCGCACCTGCTGTACTTCCCCGCCGGATTCCTGGTGATCACCGTGCTCGCGTTCGTCATGCTCGGCGACGCGGTCCGGGAAGCACTCGACCCCAAGCTTCGTTAGGAGGCAGTTCACAGTGTCGCAGAACGAGTCCACTGTGGACCCGATCGCCGGCGGCAGCGCCGACGGCGAACCCCTGCTGGTGGTCGAGGACCTGCACGTGGAGTTCCGCACCAGGGACGGCGTCGCCAAGGTCCTCAACGGCGTCAGCTACCAGCTGCACGCCGGTGAGACCCTCGCCGTGCTGGGCGAGTCCGGCTCCGGCAAGTCCGTCACCGCCCAGACCATCATGGGCATCCTGGACATCCCGCCGGGCCACATCTCCCAGGGCGCCATCCGCTTCCACGGCGAGGACCTGCTCACGGCCAGCGACGAACGCCGTCGCGAGGTCAGGGGCAGCGGGATCGCGATGATCTTCCAGGACGCGCTCTCCGCGCTGAACCCGGTGTTCACCGTCGGGTTCCAGATCGAGGAGCAGCTCCGGGTCCGCAACGGGATGAGCAAGAAGGACGCGCGCAAGCGCGCGATCGAGCTGCTCGACCTGGTCAAGATCCCCAACCCCCAGGGCCGGGTCAAGCAGTACCCGCACGAGTTCTCCGGCGGTATGCGGCAGCGCGCGATGATCGCGATGTCGCTGGCGCTGGACCCCGAGGTGCTGATCGCGGACGAGCCGACCACCGCGCTGGACGTCACCGTGCAGGCCCAGATCATGGACCTGCTGCACGAGATCCAGCGCGAGCGGAACATGGGCATGATCCTGATCACCCACGACCTGGGCGTGGTCGCCGAGGTCGCGGACCGGATCGCGGTCATGTACGCGGGCCGGATCGTGGAGAAGTCGGACGCCCCCTCGCTGTACAAGCAGCCGGGGCACCCGTACACGCTGGCCCTGCTGGACTCGCTGCCCAGGCTGGACCAGAAGGGCACCGCGCTCAACACCATCAAGGGACTGCCGCCGAACCTGATGCGGGTGCCGCCTGGCTGCCCGTTCCACCCGCGCTGCCCGCGGGCGCAGGACATCTGTTCGCAGTCGGTCCCCGCGCAGGTGCCGCTCGGCCTCGGCCGGGTCAGCGCCTGCCACTTCGCGGAGGAGGTGGTCAGCGGTGGCTGAGACGGACTACGTCCTTGAGGTCAAGGAGCTGGTCAAGTACTTCCCGGTCACCCAGGGCATCCTGTTCAAGAAGACCATCGGCCACGTCAAGGCGGTGGACGGGGTCTCCTTCCAGCTCAAGCGCGGCGAGACGCTGGGCATCGTGGGTGAGTCGGGCTGCGGCAAGTCCACGCTGGCCCAGGTGCTGATGCGGCTGGAGAAGCCGACCGGCGGCAGCGCGCTGTTCAACGGCCGGGACATCTTCAAGATGCAGGGCGCCGAGCTGCGCAAGCTGCGGCGGAACATCCAGATCGTGTTGCAGGACCCGTACACCTCGCTGAACCCGAGGATGACGGTCGGCGACATCATCGGCGAGCCGTTCGAGATCCACCCCGAGGTCGCCCCCAAGGGCGATCGCCGGAAGAAGGTGCAGGACCTGCTGGACGTGGTCGGGCTCAACCCCGAGCACATCCACCGGTACCCGCACCAGTTCTCCGGCGGCCAGCGGCAGCGCATCGGCATCGCCCGCGCGCTCGCCCTGCGCCCCGAGGTGATCATCTGCGACGAGCCGGTGTCCGCGCTGGACGTCTCCATCCAGGCGCAGGTGATGAACCTGCTGGGTGACCTGCAGACGGAGTTCGGGCTCTCCTACGTGTTCATCGCGCACGACCTGTCCGTGGTGCGGCACCTCTCCGACCGGGTCGGCGTGATGTACCTGGGCAAGATGGTCGAGCTGGGCACCGAGGAGCAGATCTACGAGCACCCGACGCACCCGTACACCCAGGCGCTGCTGTCCGCGGTGCCGGTGCCGGACCCGTCGCTGCGCGGCCGCCGCGAGGTCATCCGCCTCACCGGCGACGTGCCCAGCCCGGTGAACCCGCCTTCGGGCTGCCGGTTCCGCACCCGCTGCTGGAAGGCGCAGGACATCTGCGCCGAAGAGGTGCCGCTGCTGGAGATCCGGCTGCCCGAGCCGGGCGCGGCGCACCCGAGCGCCTGCCACTTCGCGGAGGAGAAGCCGCACGTGGTGGCGTGATTCGTCCGTTGTGGACAGTGGCGGGGCCCGGGGATTTCCGGGCCCCGCCACCGTTTTTCAGGCCTGCGCCGACTCGCGGATGAACTGTGCCAGGTCGGCCGACTGCTGGATCCGGCTCGGCTCGTGCACGTACATCATGTGGCCCGCCGGGTAGTAGCGGAGCTCGATGTTGGCGGTCAGCTCCGCCGGGATGGCCAGGTGTGCCAGCACGTGCTCGGAGGCGTAGTAGGGCGTGGCCCCGTCGTGGTAGCCGCAGGCCACGTGCACCCTGAGGTGCCCGTTGGCCCGCATCGCCTCGGCCAGCCGCCCGGCCACGTTCACGTGCGCGCCCTCGAACTCCTTGTAGGACCAGGGATGCACGTTGCCGGTGAGGATCTCGTACGGCAGGTCGTTGGCGTAGCCCAGCTCGGCGCGCACGTACTGGTTGAGCGCGGCGGCGTACGGGCCGAGGATGGCCGAGTAGGACGGGTCCTCGGCGAAGTGCTCGCCACCGGCGTCCGGGTCGTGCCCGGTGAAGCGGCCGTCCAGCCGCCCGGTCACCTTGCGCTCGGTCCGCAGCAGCTCGGCGAAGAAGCGCAGGTGCTCGATCCGCAGCCGGACCCGGTCCACGTAGTCCTCGCTCAGCCCGGTCAGCCGGGCCAGCGTGGCCACCGCCTCGGCCCGCTCCTGCGCGGTGAGCCGGTTGCCGCGGGCCAGCGCCCAGGGGTAGTCGCGGGCGGCGTAGGCCTCGGCCTCGGCGAGCACCTCGGCCAGCGGGCGGTCGCCATGCCTGCCGTGGTGGTGCGCGATGGCCGCGTAGGTGGGCAGGAACAGCGGGTACGGGACGTCGTTGTCCTCGGTGAACCGGATGGTGCCCATGTCCAGCACCGCGGAGATCAGCATCAGCCCGTTGAGGTACATGCCGTGCCTGGCCTGCAGGTGCTGGGCCAGCCCGGCCGCGCGCAGCGTGCCGTAGGACTCCCCGGCCAGGAACTTCGGCGAGCCCCAGCGGCCGTTGCGCGAGGTCCACAGCCGGATCAGCTCGCCGACGGACTCCATGTCACCGGTGTAGCCGTGGTAGTCGCCGGGCTTCTCCCCGCGCGCGGCCCGCGAGTAGCCGGTGGACACCGGGTCGATGAAGACCAGGTCGCTGTGCGCCAGCAGGGTCTCCGCGTTGTCGGCCAGCCGGTAGGGCGGCGGCAGCAGCGCGCCGGCGTCGCCGGTGAGCACCCGCCTGGGCCCCAGCAGTCCCAGGTGCAGCCACACGCTGGAGGAGCCGGGCCCGCCGTTGAAGGCGAAGGTGACCGGCCGGGTCGCCGGGTCCGCGCCGTCGAGGGTGTAGGCGATCACGAACACCTCGGCCTTGGCCGTGTGCCCGGTGAACTTCCCGTCGGTGTGCACCTCCTCGCGGAGCACGATCCGGCCGGCGGTGGCCGTGTAGGAGAGGGTCCGCCCGTCGGCGAGGAGCTCGTGGCGGGTGGTGACCAGATCGTCGACCGGCTCTTCGGTCCCGCGTGCCGACTCGCCGTCTGACGGCGTGTCCGTGACTGCCATGTGCGCACACTAGACGGGCCAGCCCCGCGCGAAACCTCAGGAGCCCCGGTGCACCCGCTGACCGCCCTGGACGAGGCCGTCACCCATTGCCGCCGCTGCCCCCGGCTGGTCGCCTGGCGGGAGGAGGTGGCCACGGTCAAACGCGCCGCCTTCCGCGCCCAGACCTACTGGGCCCGCCCGGTCCCCGGCTTCGGCCCGCCGGATGCCGCCATCGGCATCGTCGGCCTGGCCCCCGCCGCGCATGGCGGCAACCGCACCGGCCGAATGTTCACCGGCGACCCCTCCGGCGACTTCCTCTACGCCGCCCTGCACGCCGTCGGCCTGGCCTCCCAGCCGACCTCGGTCGCCCGCGAGGACGGCCTGCGCCTGCACGGCGTCCGGATGATGTCCCCGGTCCGCTGCGCGCCCCCGGACAACAAGCCAACCCCGGCCGAACGCGACAACTGCCGCCCCTGGCTCGCCCAGGAGCTACGCCTGCTGCACCCGACCCTGCGCGCCCTGGTGGTCCTCGGCGGCTTCGGCTGGCAGGCCCTGCTGCCGGTGCTGGACGCGGCGGGCTGGCAGGTGCCGAGGCCACGCCCGAAGTTCGGCCACGGGGCGCGGGTGGACCTGACGGCGGCGGACGGCCAGGTGCTGCACCTGCTGGGCTGCTACCACGTGTCCCCGCACAACACCTACACCGGCAGGCTGACCCCGGTGATGCTCCAGGAGGTCCTGAACCAGGCGAAAGCGCTGGCCGGCCTGAGGTGATCACCGCCGCCGCCGGGGCAGCGCGCGGAAGAACTCGGCCAGCGCCCGGATGATCGCGGGCCGGTCGGCCGGATCCGCGCCACGCAGGGCGATGCCGAGTGCGATCAACCGGCACACACCGGTCACCACCGCGGTCACGATCACCAGGACCGGGACCACCTCTAACGAACTGAGCATGTTCCCGTCCTCTCGTTCGGCCAGACCCCCTCTGCTTGGCCGAATGAACGACTGGAACGCCACCAGCCTACCGGCGCGCCAGGCTGATCGGTATGCCTCCGCTGGTGTTGCTGGACGTCGACGGCCCGCTCAACCCCTTCGCCGCCAAGCCGGCGCCTGTCCCGCTGGCGCCGTCGCTCGCAGCTGGTCCTCCGGCTCAACCCGGCCCACGGCCCCCGCCTGACGACCCTCGCCGAGCGCACCGGCGCGGAGCTGGTCTGGGCCACCACCGGGGAGCACCGCGCCAACCGCCACCTCGCCCCGGTGCTCGGCCTGCCCGAGCTGCCGGTGATCGGGCAGAGGTCGAAGTCGTCGTCGAACCACAGCAGCGGGCAGGCCTGGGCCAGGGACGAGTTCCTGGCCGCTCGCGAGGGCATCCCGACCGAGCTGGTCAGGGTGAACCCGCGCACCGGCCTGACCGCGGCCGAGTTCGAGCACGCGGAAGCCTGGCTCACCGGCTGCTGATCCACCGCGTGGCAGGCTGCCCGCCATGGGACACCGCGCCAACTTCGTGCTGGTCGAGCCCGACGGCGACTGGAGCCTGCGGTACTCGCACTGGGCGGCGAACACCCTGGACACCGACCTGCTGCCTGGCCCTGAGCACGCGGTGCGCCTGGTCCGCGCCCAGCAGCCGACTGAGGAGTGGCTGGACCAGCGCTGGGGTGAGGGCGGGCTGCTGCTGGACCTCCGGCGGCGGGTGGTCCTGTTCTTCTCCTGGCACCTGCGCGAGCTGCCGCTGCGGGCGGCCGTGTTCGCCGTGCTGGCGCGCACCTGGCCGGGCTGGCAGGTGCGCTGGGCCTACCGCGGCATGGCCGAGCTGCGGGGCTGGGTCGGGCTGCCCCCGGGGCAGCAGCCGCCGGAGCCGCCGGAGGAGCTCAGCGCGGACCCGGAGTTCGCCTTCGACTCGCTGGTAAGCGTGCGGATGGCGGAGGGGATCCGGGCCTACTCGGTGGACCCGGAGGACGACGCGCTCGCCTGGCTGGGACCGCGACTGCTGGACCTGCTGCCGGCGGAGGGGCTGGTGCGGAGCGGGGAGTACCTGCCCGGCAGCGGGCTGCACCTGGACCTGGTCGGCCGGGAGCTGGGCCTGTGGACCACCGGCACGCTGCCGGGCGAGGTGGACGAGCTGGCCGCGCGCTGGCCGGGCTGGCGGGTGCGGTTCTGGGCGGACCGGTTCGCCGAGCAGTTCGGGCGGATCGGGCACGCGGTGCGGCTGCCGCCGGTGGATCTCGCGGCGGGGCTGACCGAGCTGGAAGCGCGGTTCCGGCGCGGTCTGGACGCCGATCCGGTGGCGAGCTTCCGATCCGGGATGGCGCTACTGGCCGAACAGGGCCGCCGGCTGGAGGTCAGCGCCGCCACCGCCGCGCACGGGCTGGTGCGGCCCAGTCCGGCTGAGGTCGAGGCGGTGCTGGCGGAACTGCGGCCGGGCGGGTGATGCGCGCGGCCCGCCGCGCTCGGTAGCGTGGGTGGCACGCGCAGACCCGCCGCGCCGAGGGGGCGTTGGTAACCCGGGCGGGCCGAGGACGTCTCATGTCGTGGACCGTGTTGTTGTTCGCGTTTCTCCTGCTGGGCTGGTTGACCGTGTTCGTGCCGGTGTTGCTGGCGCGGGCGGTGGCGGCCGAGAAGGACGTCCGGGTGCGGGTGCACTCCTTCCCCGCCCCGCGTATCGAGATCGAGGTGACCAGCAGCGCGGGGCAGCGGCAGTGACCGCGTGGCGGAGAACACGGCCCAAAACGCCGCACTGTGGCGCAGAACGCGCCGGTTCTGGTAAGCGGCCATACCCCGTGGGTGCGACGATTCAGGTATGGCTGCTGTGAAGTCGCAACCGACCCGGATCCTGGTCGTCGGTGGGGGCTATGTCGGTATGTACACCGCACTGAAGCTGCAGGCCAAGCTGCGCGCGAGCGAGGCGTCCGTGACGGTCGTCGATCCCCAGCCGCACATGACCTACCAGCCCTTCCTCCCCGAGGCCGCCGCGGGCTCCATCGAGCCGAGGCACGTCGTCGTGCCGCTGCGCCGGGTCCTGAAACGCTGTCACGTGCTCACCGGGCGCGTGACCGAGATCAACCACGCCGACAAGCGAGCCATCGTCGCCTCGCCGACCGGCGACCTGGAGTCCGTGGACTACGACGTGCTCGTGGTCGCCCTCGGCTCGGTCGCCCGCACCCTCCCGATCCCCGGTCTCGCCGAGCGCGGCATCTCGTTCAAGACCGTGGGCGAGGCGATCTATCTGCGCAACCACGTGCTGTCCCGGATGGACCTGGCCTCCACCAGCGACGACCCCGAGCTGCGCCGCAAGCTGCTGACCTTCGTGGTCATCGGCGGCGGCTACGCGGGCATCGAGGCGCTGGCCGAGCTGGAGGACATGGCCCGGTACGCCACCCGCTACTACAAGAACGTCAAGCCCGAGGACATGAACTGGGTCCTGGTCGAGGCGGCCGGGCGAGTGATGCCCGAGGTCAGTCCGAAGATGGGCGTCTACACCGTGGAGACTCTGGAGGAGCGCGGCATCAAGTGCTACCTCGACACCAGGGTCGAGTCCATGGTGGACGGTCACGTGGTGCTCAGCGACGGCACCGAGCTCGACGCCGAGACCATCGTGTGGACCGCGGGCGTCAAGGCCAACCCGGTGCTGGAACAGACCGACCTGCCGCGGGACGCCCGGGGCCGGGTGCGCTGCACGGCCAACCTGCAGATCGAGGGCATGCCGGACGCCTGGGCCGCCGGGGACAACGCGGCCGTGCCGGACCTGTCCCGCACCGAGGAGGATCCCACCGCCACCTGCAGCCCCTCGGCGCAGCACGCGGTGCGGCAGGCCGTGCACCTGGCCGGCAACATCCTGGCCTCGCTGCGCGGCAAGGAGCTCAAGCCCTACCGGCACAAGTACGCCGGTTCGGTGGCCAGCCTCGGCCTGTACAAGGGCGTCGCGGATGTCTACGGGATCAAGCTCAAGGGCTTCCCGGCGTGGTTCATGCACCGCACGTACCACGTGAGCCGGATGCCCACCTTCAACCGGAAGTTCCGGGTCCTGATCGACTGGACCCTTGCGCTACTCTTCCGGCGCGAGGTGGTGTCACTCGGTCAGATCAACGACCCCAAGGCCGAGTTCGCCCGCGCCACAGCGAGTTGAGCTACCTAGGGTGAAAATTCCATACTTCGGGCGTATGGGTTACTCCATCTGGAGTTCCTCGACACCACGGCGTACGGAATGTAACTTGAGGTTGTCTTGACATTCTGTGAGTTGGAACTTGAGACTACGCCCGGTGCCGCACCTGAACGTGTGAAGCATCACACCGAAGAGAGGTGACCGCCATGTCGATCGAGGAGCTGGCCGCCCTGGTACGCGAGGGGAAGGCCAAGGACAGCGCGCTCGCCGACTACGCCGCGGAGTACGCCAAGGCGCGGAAGGTCTTCCGCAAGAAGGACGACTGACACGTGACCGCCGCCGGACGGGGGCAGGAAGCCGGATCCAGGCCACCTGGTCCGCCTGCCGCCACCGAGGTGATCGACCCCGAGTCGACGCCCACCGAGGTGGCGCCTGCCGCCGTCCCGACTCCGGCCAGTCCGTCCAGGACGACCCCGCTGCTGCTCCAGGGGCAGGACTACTACTACCGCTCGCCCAGCACCTGCCTGGACTTCCAGGAACGCGTGCACGAGATGGGCCTGGTGGAAGAGGACGGCGGTGACCCGCTGCCCTGCGTGCTGGTGCTGGCCCGGGCCGCGGACATGGAGATGAACGAGCTCTCCCTGGCGCTGGCCGAGCGCGGCATCCGGATGGTGCGCATTGACGCCGACCGCTGCCTGAACCTGCCGCTGACCATCTACACCGACGCCCCGCTGGTCGAGCTGGACCTGCGGCTGCTGCGGCCGATCCTGGTCTGGCGCAGGCACTTCGACATCTCCGCGGTGCCGGTGGACCAGCGCACCATCAGCGGGGCCTACGCCGCCGACCAGTGGCGCTCGGTGATCAACTGGCTGGCCCAGCGCACCGACTGGGAACACGTCAACCCGACGCGGGCCACCTGCCAGCTGGACCGGCTCACCCAGCTCTCCGACGCCACCGCCTTCGGCCTGCGGGTGCCGCGCACCGCGGTCACCACCCAGCCCGGCCGCACCAGGCCCGGCGGCGGCCGCTGCATCGTCAAGACCGCCGGCCAGCACCTGCTGGAGCCGCGCCCCGGCGCGCTGCACGGGCTGTTCCCGCGACCGCTGGACACCAGCAGGGCCAGCGACAGCCCGGAGTCCGCGCCGGTGATCGTGCAGCAGTTCCTCAACGCCGAGGGCGAGCTGCGGGTCTTCGTCGTCGACGACAAGCTGATCAGCTACCGGGTGGAGAAGCTGGACCCGGCGCAGCTGTGGGTGGACCCGGACGCGGTCAAGGTGACCAGGGTCGACATCCCCGAGGAGCTGGCCCCCAAGCTGCTCGCGCTGGCCAGGCACTGGAACGTCCAGGTCGCCGCCTTCGACCTGCTGATGGCCGACGGCGAACACGTCTTCCTGGAGATCAACGTGAGCTGCGACTGGCGCTGGTTCGAACACCGCGCCGGCAGCACGGAGGTCTCCGACGCGGTGCACGACTGGGTGGCGGGCCGCTTCGCAGAGCTACTCGACGCCCGTGCCGGTCTGTAGCCCGCACGGGCCTCCGGAGCTGGGCTTTCCTGCGGCCGGTCGGTCCAGATGTGTTCGGCCGCACGGGCGAGTTGTCGTGATTGAGACCCGAAAGCGACCTTTTACGGCTTAGGCTGCCCGCTGCCCCCGTAGCCCAATCGGTAGAGGCAGGCCCCTTAAAAGGGTCCGAGTGACGGTTCGAATCCGTCCGGGGGCACCAATCAGCGGCGTCGTCCGCCCAGGTCAGCGGGATTCCGTTCGGCTGACACCTGGGCGAACGGCGCCGCTTTCGACTTTGCTGATAACCATCACCATTAGTAGTTGATCATCAGACGGATGGTCACCCGGTCATCCGAAAGAGAACCGTCATGGTTGTCGCCGGATCGGGCGCTTCCCGCCGTCATAGGCTGGCCGGGTGGAAGCCAAGCCGGGGCAGGCCGAGGTGCGCGGACGGGTGCTGGTCGTGGACGACGACCTCACCGTGCGCGACGTGGTCCGCCGCTACCTGGAGGGCGCCGGGCACCAGGTCCGGCTGGCCGGGGACGGCGAGCAGGCGCTGGCCCTGTTCGAGCAGGCCGCGGCCGACCTGGTGGTGCTCGACCTGATGCTGCCCGGCATCGACGGGCTTGAGGTCTGCCGCAGGCTGCGCAGGCACAGCGCGGTCCCGGTGGTCATGCTCACCGCGCTCGGCGAGGAGGAGGACCGGGTGGCCGGGCTCCAGCTCGGCGCGGACGACTACGTGACCAAGCCGTTCAGCCCGCGCGAGCTGGTGCTGCGGGTCAACTCGGTGCTGCGGCGGCTGCGGCTGCCCGCACCGCCGCCCCGGCTGGACCAGCTGGCCGACGGCGACCTGCGCCTGGACCCGGTGGCCCGGCGCGCCACCAGGGGCACGGCCGAGCTGGCGCTGACCACCCGCGAGTTCGACCTGCTGGCCTTCTTCCTCGGCCACCCCGGCGAGGTCTACACCAGGGCCAGGCTGCTGGAACTGGTGTGGGGCTGGGACTTCGGCGACGCGGCCACGGTCACCGTGCACGTGCGCAGGCTGCGGGAGAAGATCGAACCCGACCCGGCCAACCCGGTGCGCATCGCCACCGTGTGGGGCGTCGGCTACCGGTACGACCCGGGTCCGGCATGAGCGAGCTGCTCGACGCCTGCGCCTACGCGCTGAGCTTCTCCGTGCCGATCGCCGTGCTCGGCGCGGTGTTCCTGCACTGGAGCCGGGACCGCTCGCTCACCGCGGCGATCACCGTCGCGGTGCTCACCCCGCTGCTGGCCACCCTGGCCGGGGTGACCGCGGTCAGCGGGTTCATGTTCACCAGCCAGCTCACCACCACCGTGGTGATCTGCGTGCTGGTCGGCCTGGTCACCGTGCCGGCCGCGGTGCTCTTCGGCCGGGCCATCGCCCGGCGCAGCGTGTGGGAGCGCGAGGCGCGGGCCAGGGAGCGCGCGGCCGAGGCGGCCCGGCGCGAGCTGGTCGCCTGGATCAGCCACGACCTGCGCACCCCGCTGGCCGGCATGCGCGCGATGACCGAGGCGCTCACCGACGGCGTGGTCACCGAGCCCGCCGAGGTGCGCGGCTACCTGCTCGGCATCGGCCGGGAGACCGAACGGGTCTCCGGCATGGTCGATGACCTGTTCCAGCTGTCCCGGATCACCGCGGGCGCGCTCAACCTGGAGCTGACCGCGCTGCCGCTGCGCGACCTGGTCAGCGAGGAGGTCGCCGCGCAGGCCGCGGTGGCCCAGCGGGCCGGGGTGACCCTGCGGGAGGCGCCCAGCGACTGGCCGGTGGTGCACGGCAGCGCGCGCGAGCTGGGCCGGGTGCTGCGCAACCTGCTCAGCAACGCCATCCGGCACACCGGCCGCGGCGGCGTGGTCGCGGTCACCGCGGGCGAGGTGGACGGGCAGGCCTGGCTGGCCGTGGACGACGCCTGCGGCGGCATCCCGGACGGCGAGCTGCCCAGAGTTTTCGACGTGGCCTACCGGGGCAGCGCGGCACGGACTCCTGAGCCCGACCAGGCCGCCGGAGCCGGTCTGGGCCTCGCCATAGCCAGGGGACTGGTTGAGGCCCACCACGGCCGGATCAGCGCCAGCAATCACGGTCCGGGCTGCCGGTTCGAGATCCTGCTGCCGCTGGCGCGCTGAAGGGCTGGCCAACAGGTTCACTCGATCGTGTCATCGGGGTGCGACACTGGTAGCTGATGGGCGCGGAAGAGACAGGACTTTTCGGGCCGGACTCGGTCACCTGGCGGGTGCACTCGGATCCGGTGCTGTTCCTCGGCGGCCTGCGGGCGCTGTTCCTGCAGGCCCTGCACCCGTTGGCGATGGCGGGTGTGGCACAGCACTCGAAGTTCGAGTCGGACCCGTGGGGCAGGCTGCTGCGCACCGCCGAGTACGTCGGCACGGTCACCTACGGCTCGCTCAGCCAGGCCAAGCAGGCCGGCGCGGTGGTCCGGCGGGCGCACCGGGGGCTCACCGGCGTGGAGCCGGAGACCGGGCAGCCCTACCGGGTCACCGATCCGGAGCTGCTGCTGTGGGTGCACAACTGCGAGGTGGACTCCTTCCTGGACACCGCCCGGCGCAGCGGCATGCGGCTCACCCCGGCGCAGGCCGACGCCTACCTGGCCGAACAGGTTCGCGCGGCCCGGCTGGTCGGCGTGCCGGAGGCGATGGTGCCGGACTCGGCGGACGCGCTGGCCGACTACTTCGCCCGGCTGCGCCCGGTGGTCCGCAGCACCGCGGCAGCCCGGCGCACCGCCCGGTTCCTGCTGTTCCCGCCGATGCCGACGCCGGTGCGGCTGCTCACCCCGGCCCGCCCGGCCTGGGCCGCGCTGGCCGCGCTGAGCTACTCGCTGCTGCCGGACTGGGCCCGCCGCGCCTACGGCCTCACCGGCCTGCCCGGCACCGAGCTGACCGCGACCGCGCTGGCCCGCTCGCTGCGGCTGGTGCTGCTCGCGCTGCCCGGCTCACTCCGTCAGGGTCCGCACTACCGGGCGGCGCAGGCCCGGATCGCATCGGTGTGTAACCGGCCCGCCTAGTGGGTATCCCCCGCGCGGGGGTCACCCGGAAAGGCAGGCCATGAGCGCACCAAAACCACAGGTCACCCGAGCCGCGGGCCCGGACCTGGTGGAACATGGACCCGAAGGCGCCGATGTGCTCTTCGTCCTTGATCCAGCAGGCCTGGGCAAGCACGGGGAGCTGCCCGCGACCTGGCGGGACTTCGCCCGCTCCACGCACATCGCCTGGCTGCGCCTGCCCGCTGCCGAGGCCGCCATGCCCAGGGCCAGGGACGTGCTGGAGCGCCTGGCCGACGGCGGCGGCGCCATCGACCTGCTGGCCGAGGGTCAGGCCGCCGGACCGGCCATGCTGCTGGCCACCGACCACCCCAAACAGGTCCGCTCGGTGCTGCTGGTCGACCCGGAGCCGTGCTCCGGCGAGGCAGCGGCCGGGCACGGCGCGACCCAGCTGGATCAGGCGCTGCTCAACCTGCGCAGCGTGCCGATCGAGCAGGTGCTCACCGGTCACGGCGTGCGGGTGAAGGTGCTGGACCGCGGCAGCGAACCGGTGCCGCTGGGGCACCCGAGGGTGGTCGCCGAGGTAGCCGGGGAGCTGCGGGGCGAGCACGTGCCCGCGCGGGCTCGGTGCACCGCGCGGCGGCCGTCGGTGCCGGGACAGCTCTGGCAGGCGCTGCGGATGCGGATCGCGGAACGCCTGCTGCGCTCGCGCTGAAGGCTAGGCCCGGCTGCCGCCCACCACGCCGTACTCGTAGGCGAAGACCACCGCCTGCACCCGGTCCCGCAGGTCCAGCTTGGTCAGCAGGCTGCTGACGTGCGTCTTCACCGTGTGCTCCGAGAGCACCATGGCCTTGGCGATCTCCGCGTTGGACAGCCCGCGGGCCACCAGCTCCAGGGTCTGCGCCTCGCGCGCGGTCAGCGTGTCCAGGCGCGGGTCCGGGTTGTCCGGGGTGGGCCGCAGCGCGCGGCTGACCACGTCCTGCACCAGGCGGCGGGTCATCGACGGGGCCAGCATCGCCTCGCCGGTGACCACCACGCGCACCGCGTGCACCAGGTCGTCCCTGCGCACGTCCTTGAGCAGGAAGCCGCTGACCCCGGCGTGCAGCGCGTCGTAGAGGTACTCGTCCAGGTCGTAGGTGGTCAGCATGACGACCTTGGCGTCGGTCTCCGCGCAGATCACCCTGGCCGCCTCGATGCCGTCCATGGTGGGCATCCGGATGTCCAGCAGCACCACCTCCGGCCGCAGCATCCGGGTGGCGAACACCGCGTTCGCGCCGTCCTCGGCCTCGGCCACCACCTCGATGTCGGGCTGGCTGTCCAGGATCAGCCGGAACCCGGCGCGCACCAGCTCCTGGTCGTCGGCGATCACCACCCGGATCGGCTCCACGGTCTGCTCGGTCACCACGCTCAACTCCGCCTCTCCACCCGGTTCACCGGGAAGTCCTTGTGCGCCAACGGGATTTCCGCCGTCACCGCGAATCCGCCACCATCGCGCGGCCCGATCCGCACCATCCCGCCACAGGCGCCGACCCGTTCCCGGATGCCGACCAGCCCGCGCCCGGCCCTGCCCTGCTGCTCGGTGAGGTCCGCGCCGATCCCGTCGTCGAGCACCCGCACCGCCAGCTCGGCCCGCGACCAGCTCAGCCGCACCTCGGCCCGGCCGGCGCGGGCGTGCCGCACGGTGTTGGTCAGCGCCTCCTGGATCAGCCGGTAGACCGCCAGCTCGGTGTCCGGCGGCAGCGGGCTGGGCGTGCCGTCCACGGTGTGCTCCACCCGCAGCCCGGTCGCCCGGACCGTCTCGATCATGCGCGGCACGTCGTCCATGGTCGGCTGCGGGGCCCGGCCCACCTCGGCCGGATCCCTTGGCACCATGCCGAGCAGCCTGCGCAGCTGGGCCATCGCGTCCCGGCCCGCGGTGGCGATGGCGTCGAAGCTGGCCTCGGCGCGGGCCGGGTCGTTGCGCACCACCAGCGGCCCCGACTCGGCCTGCACCACGATCAGCGCGACCGCGTGGGAGAGGATGTCGTGCATGTCGCGGGCGATCCGGGCGCGTTCGGCGCTGGTGGCCCGCTCGGCCTCCAGCTGCTGCTCCTGCTCCAGCCGGTGCGTGCGCTCCTCCAGCGCGAGGGTGTAGGCGGCGTTGGTGCGCACCGCCCAGCCCAGCAGGTACGCGGTGACCGTGCAGGTGATCAGGAAGGTGAACTCCTGGAACTGCATCGGGTCGAGCATGTTGTGCACCCCCACCGCGAGCAGCGCCAGCGCCAGGGTGACCCGGCGGATCAGCGGTTCGCTGTGCCTGGCCACGGTGTAGACGCCGACCAGCGGGCCGTAGATGCTCCACACGTCCGGCAGGTCGAGCCCGATGTAGACCAGGTCGGCCACGCTGACCGCGAGCATGGTCAGCATCGGCGCCTGGCGGCGCAGCAGCAGGGGGAGCGCGGTCAGCGCCGCGACCAGGTAGCCCCACCAGGGTGAGACGCCGCCGATGCCGAAGGCCAGCGGCAGTTCCACCGCGAGCAGCACGAGGACGACGACCAGCAGGTCCGCCTGGCGGGCACTCAGGTTTTGCAGCGGGCGCGGCGGACGCCAGCCGAGTGGTGTGGACATGCGCGCTCCGAACCACTGCGCGACCAGGGCAGTACCCCCCAACCTACCGCCGGTGTGCGCGCTGGGGTCAGGTGCGGACGGGGTCCGGTTCTGCCGGTTCTGTGGGTTGCGGGGGTCCAGCTGCCACGGCGGGGTGGTCGAAGAGGTGGTCAGCGGCCGCACAACCGGCGCCCGCACCCGTCGTACCCGCCCCTCCTCCTTCGCCGCCTCCACCCGTGTCCTCCTCCCGCCCGCTGGGCGAACTCGATCAGCACCGCCCGGCTGACCTGGGAGTTCACCGCGAGGTCGGGGTGCCGGCCAGCAACGCGCGGTACTGCTCCACGGAGTAGGCGCCGGAGTCCGGCACGGGCGGATGCGACACCGCGACCGCCCTCCCCGGCACGCGCCAGGTCTGCCCCGTCACTGTCCACCCCGACCCCGCCCGCGCACCTCCGCTGGCGGTGGCGAGTTGGGCACCCGCCGGGGAGGTAGCGCCCGCACGGGGTCCGACCTGGGGACTAGGCCGCATGGCGGCCGGACGGCCCGGAGATGTCCGGTCAACTGGCCTTTGTGGACTGACCAGCGCCGCCGGGTGCGTCTGTTGTGGACGGTCAACCCGCCGGACGGCGGTGCGGTTGCTCGTTTTCCTGATATGCCTGAGCTCAGCGCACCCGCACCGTGCTCAACAGCGCCGCGTGGTCGGAGTAGAAGACCCCCGGCCCGTGCCGGGGCAGCCGGGTGTCCAGGACCTGGCTGCCGGTCACCGTCGCGCCCCTGGCGAAGGTCAGGTCGATGCGCTGCGGAGTGATCATCCGCTCGGTCGGCTGCGGGCTCCAGGTGCGGCCCTCGGCGGTGCAGGCGTCCGGGTGGGCGGCGCGGAAGGTGTCGGTGAAGCCGGCCTCGGCCAGGAGGTCGGTGGTGCGCAGCGGGTAGGTCATGCCGAAGTGGTTCGGGCAGTCCTGCCAGCGGTCGGTCCAGTCACTGGCCGCCGGGGTGTTGAAGTCGCCACCGAGCACGGCAGGGCCGTCCGGCAGGTGGCGGGTGATGATCTCGGTCAGGTAGGTGGTCTGCGCGGTCTCCGCCTCGGCCACCGCCGCCGGGGTGTGCCGGGGCGGCAGGCCCGCGCGGAGGGCGGCGGCGTTCTCGTCGATCAGGTAGCCGTTCCACGGGTCGGTGTAGGGCAGCCAGGTGTCGAACAGGTTGAGGTGCCTGCCGCCGGGCAGCCGGACCTGGACGCCGCCGAAGTTGAAGGCGGTGACCTTGCCGCCGGCCGGGGCCGGATAGGTCCTGGTCACCGGGTAGCGGGTGAAGATCCACAGGTTGTCGCCGCCGGTGGTGCTGGGCGTGATCCGGGTGCCGGAGTAGCGGCCCTTGCCCGCCCGGTCGGTCAGCGCCTGGCGGATCTTCTCGCCCGCACCGTAGGTCTCCACCGCGAGCAGCACGTCCGGGCGGGTCGCCACGACCTGGTCCAGCAGCCGGGGCAGGTTGTCCGCGCCCGCGCCGAGGCCGCCGCGCCAGATGTTCCAGGTCAGCACCCGGACATCGGCTGGGGCGGCCTCGGCAGGGCCGGTCAGGCCGATGGTGAGGGCCAGTACGGACATGACCAGTCGGGACCACCGCATGCGGCGCAGGCTAGCGGCGGCCGGTGAACGGGAGATGGCGCAGTGGCCGGGGAGTCCCGTCCCCCAGAACTGGACTCCCCGGCCACGACCAGCAAAGCGCCTCCCGGCCGTCGGCGGAACTCATTCGAACCCGCTCGAATCCGCGCTATGTTCGGCCGGTGATGCTGCTGCGCTGTGACGCCACGACGGTGGCGAACATCCGGCTGTCGCACTCACCGATCATGGAAGCGGTCTGGTGGCTGAACCTGGCCGCGCGTGGCGGCAGGCACCCGGTCTTCGGCGACACCGGCACGCTGGCCAGGGACGCGCTCGGCGCGGCAGCGGTCGGCCTGGTCACCGACCTGCTGGCGCCGGCGGGCAACCACTACACCCCGGACCTGCTCACCCCGCAGCCCCGGCCGGGCGCGCCAGCCGAGGTGTTCCAGGCCCAGCTGGCCGACCTGGCGGGCAGCTCGGCGGAGGTGGTGCGCACCCAGCTGCGCTTCGCCGAGAGCCACTGGGGCCGGCCGGTCTCGGCCAGGGTGCGGCGGCTGGCCGAGGCGGGCACGCTGGCCGGGCGGCTGGCCGACGGGATCGAGACCTTCTGGCGGCTGGCGCTGGCCGAGGGCTGGCCCCGGATCGAGGCGCTGGCCGAGGCCGACCTCGGCGACCGGGCCAGGACGCTGGCCACCCGAGGGGTCGGCACGCTGCTGAGCACGCTGGACCCGAAGTGCCACTGGACCGGCTCGGCGGTGACCGTGGACAAGCCCTACTCGGTGGACCTCGACCTGTCCGGGCAGGCGATCGTGCTGGTCCCCTCGGTGCTCAGCTGGCCGAAGTTCATGCTCCAGTGCGACGACAAGCGGCAGGTCGCCCTCTACTACCCGGCCGCCAGGATCGGCCTGCGCGGCAGGCGGGACCCGGCCGAGCTGGCCAGGGTGGTCGGCGCGACCAGGGCTGCGCTGCTGGCCGACCTGGACGCCCCCCGCTCCACCGCGGAGCTGGCCGGCCGGCACGAGCTGGCCGCGGCCACGGTGTCCTACCACCTGGGCGCGCTGCGCCGGACCGGCCTGGTCACCGCGCGCCGGGACGGCCGGTTCGTGCTCTACCAGCGCAGCGCCCAGGCCGACGCGCTCCTCGCTGCTTCCTAAAGCTCGAACTCGGTGCCGTCCGGTGGCGCGGACACCCCGGCGGCCAGCACCTCGGCGTGTTCCGGCGAGTCCGGGTCCAGCACCGGGTTGGTGTTGTTCAGGTGGGTCAGGATCCGGCGCTTGCCGGGATAGCGGGACAGCAGGTCCAGTCCGCCGCCCGGACCGGCGATCGGGATGTGCCCCATGGACTTCTGGTCCGCGTCCGCCTTCTTCCCGGTGGCCCCGGACATCTCCGCCGCGGAGTGGAAGGTGCCGTCGATGATCACGCAGTCGGCGTCGGCGACGAACTCGTCGAAGCCCTCGGGCCACTCGCGCAGGCAGGGCGCGTAGACCAGCGCGCCGCCGGTGGCCGGGTCGGTGATCCGGTAGGCCACCACCCACGGACCGTCCATTGTGGACTCTTTGGCGTACCGGGGCCGCTTGCCGCTGACCGGGAACGCGGTCACCGCCAGCTCGCCGCCAAGGGTGAAGGCCGTGCCGGGCTCGACGGTGTGCCAGGACCAACTCCGGTAGTGCGCGAGCACTCCGCGCAGCCCGAAGTCCTCGGTCAGCCCGTGCAGCACCGCTGAAGGGGCCCAGACGTCCAGGTCGTCGCCCTCGCGCAGCAGCATCAGGCCCAGCGAGTGGTCCAGCTCCGCGTCGGTGAGCAGCACGCCGCGCAGCGGGGTGTCCCTCGGCGGCTTGGGGCGGAACTGGTTGTGCGCCAACAGCTGTGTGCGGATGTCCGGGCTGGCGTTGACCAGGAACCAGCGCTCGCCGGTGGCGCTGACCGCGATGCCGTCCTGGCTGCGGTGGGTCAGCAGGCCGTCCCGGCCGGCGGCGCACATCCGGCAGGCGCAGTTCCACTGCGGGAAACCGCCGCCTGCCGCCGTGCCCAGCAGCAGAACCCTCATCGCGCTCCTCGTTCGATGGCGAGCCACCGCATCGCCAGCGGCGCGTCCAGCGGTTCGGCGGCCTGGTGGTGGCGGGCCAGGATGGTGTCGATGATCGGCCGGTCCGGCGAGCGGGAGCACACCGGGTCGGTGGCCGCGGCGTCGCCGGTGAGCAGGAACGCCTGGCAGCGGCAGCCGCCGAAGTCGGTCTCCTTGCGCGGGCAGGCCCGGCAGGTCTCGCTCATCCAGTCGGTGCCGCGGTAGGCGTTGAAGGACTCGCCCTGGTACCAGATCTCGGCCAGCGGCCGGTCTTTCACGTTCTCCAGCTTCAGCGTGCTGATCGCGGTCGCCGCGGGGCAGGGCAGCACATCGCCGTTGGGGGCCACGGTCAGCTGGCGCGCGCCCCAGCCGTGCATGCACGGTTTCGGGTAGTCCTCGTAGTAGTCGGCCACCACGTAGACCACCTGCATCCGCTCGGCCAGCCGCTTGGTCGCCGCGCGCACGATCGGCTCCGCGGTGGCCAGCTGTTCTCTGGTGGGCATCAGCTGGGCCCGGTTCTTCAGCGCCCAGCCGTAGTACTGGGTGTTGGCCAGTTCCAGCCGGTCCACGCCCATGGTCTCGGCCATGGCGATGATCTCGCCGATCCGGTCGTGGTTGAGCCGGGTGAGCACCACGTTCCCGGTCAGCGGCAGGCCGACCCGGTGCACCACCTCGGCCGCGGCCAGCTTCCGGTCGTGCGCGCGGGCGCCCGCGACCTGGTTGCCCCGCACTGGGTCAGAGTCCTGAATGGACAGTTGCACGTGCGCCAGTCCCCGGTCGGCCAGCTCGCGCAGCACCGGCTCGGTCAGGCCGAGCCCGCTGGTCACCAGGTTCACGTAGCAGCCGAGCTCGCTCGCGTGCTCGACCAGCTCGCGGAGGTCATGGCGGGCAAGGGGTTCGCCGCCGGACAGGTGCACCTGGAGCACGCCGAGCTCGCGGGCCTGGGTGAGCACCGAACGCCACTGCTCGGTGCTCAGCTCGTTGTTCTTGGCGATCAGCTCCAGCGGGTTGGAACAGTACGGGCAGTGCAGCGGACAGCGGTGGGTCAGCTCGGCGAGCATGCCCAGCGGCGGCTCGGCCTCAGGCATCCGGCACCTCCAGCTCCACGATCCGCCGCTCCCGCAGCGCGAGGAGCAGCTCGGCCACATCGGTGACGGAGACCCCTTGGTAGCGCTCGGAAAGCAGCTTCACCACGGCGTCCACGTCGTTGACCCCGTCACAGTGCGAGAGCACCGCGGCCGCGGTCGGGTTGGGCACCAGCACGCCCTCGGGGAAGAGCAGCACGTGCGTCTGGCGCACCTTGTCGTAGCTCAGCCGCACGCCCCGGCGCAGCCGTGGCCGGGAGGTCCCGGTGATCTCGCTCATCCGGCTATCCCTTCGCCGCGGCACGCTCGATCGAGTCCAGCATGGACCACAGCACGTCGCACTTGAAGCTCAGCGCGGCCACCGCGGCCTCCTGCAGCTCGCGGGTGACGCAGTGCTCCAGCACCAGGTCGACGGTCTCCTTGCCCTCGCCGGAGACCTTGTCGATGCGGGTGGTGAAGTAGGCGAGGTCCGCCCGCCTGATCCACGCGTAGTTGGCCAGCACATCGGAAACCCGTTGGCGCATCAGGTGTCCGGCGAACATCTCGGTCAGCCCGGAGGCCACCCCGATGATCCAGGGCTGCTGCCGGGCGAAGGTGACGTAGGCGTCCACCGCGAACCGGGTGCCCGGCGCGACGTGCCGCTGGTCCAGCACTTCCTCGCGGGTGAGGCCGACCGCCTGGCACAGCCGCAGCCAGCTCTCCGCGCCGCCCTCGCCCTCGGTCCTGCCGTCGTGGTAGACGATCCGGTCCAGCCAGTGCCGCCGGACCGCAGGCAATGGGCAGTTGCTGATGATCGCCGCGTCCTTCTGCGGCAGCATGCACTGGTAGTACCAGCGGTTGGCCGCCCAGGTGCGCAGCTCGTGCTCGCTCAGCTCACCGGCGTGCATCCGCTGGTGGAAGGGGTGGGTTCCCCAGTAGCGATGGGACAGGCCCCGCAACGCGGCGAGGAAGTCCTCGCGTGACAACACATCCTGGCTGGCAGCCATCTCCGCACTACCTTTCGGGGGAGCTCCGACAGTGCTGGCGGCGGCGGAGGCGGGTGGGAGCCACAGGGCCGCGGCTCCCACCCTGGATGAGCATCAGTCCATGCGGGCCGCGTACGCGGTGACCTCCATGGGCGTGTCGTACTCGGTGAATTCCGGACGGGTCCACACTTCACGAGTTTCCATAACGCTCACTCCTCGGATCACGGGTGGTCCGCCGCCGAACCGCCCTCTCCATCGCTCATGGCGAGCGACACCACGCTAGACACGTTTTTCGGCATCCCGCCAGACGCCGTTCGTATTTTTCAGGGAACTTTCCAGACGGCGTTGACAGGCCTAGCGGTAAGCGCTTGCCTTGGGTAGGGTCGGCCAAACTGCAAACGGTTACATCCGACTCTGTGCCGCCGCCATCACCGCCGCCGTTCCCGCACTCCACCGGCATGATCAGGAGGGGCACGATGCACGCTCGACGGAGAACAGTCATCGGAGCTGTGGTCGCCGCCGCGACCGCCACCGCAGCGTTCACCGCACCGATGGCCACCGCGTCCGAAGCCTCGCCCACGGCGATCAAGCAGATCGCCTCCGGGCTCAACCAGGCGTGGGCCGTGGACTGGCTGCCCGATGGCACCGCCCTGTTCACCGAGAAGGACAGCAAGAAGATCCGCAAGATCGACAAGGCCGGCCAGGTCTCCGACGTGCAGACCATCCCGGGGGTCAGCGTCACCAAGGAGGCCGGCCTGCTCGGCCTGGCGGTGTCCCCGACCTACGCCGCGGACCAGCTGGTCTTCATCTACTACACCACCGGCAGCGACAACCGGATCGCCAAGCTCAAGCTCGGCCAGGCCCCGCAGCCGATCGTGACCGGGATCCCGCGCGGTTCCCAGTTCCACCACGGCGGCCGGATCGCCTTCGGGCCGGACGGTTTCCTCTACGCGGGCACCGGGGACGGCCAGAACGGCGCCAACGGCCAGAACAAGAACTCCCTTGGCGGCAAGATCCTCCGGGTCACCAAGGACGGCGCGGCCGCGCCGGGCAACCCGTTCAACAGCCGGGTCTACTCCTACGGGCACCGCAACGTCCAAGGCCTGACCTGGGTCGGCTCCCAGCTCTACGCCACCGACATCGGCGCGAACAAGGTCGACGAGCTGAACAAGATCGACGCAGGCAAGAACTACGGCTGGCAGACCTGTGAGGGCCCCTGTAGCAACCCCGGCATGACCAACCCGGTCAAGACCTGGTCGACCTCGCAGGCGACGCCCAGCGGCCTGGCCCACTACAAGGGCAGCCTCTACATCGCCTCGCTCAAGGGCGGCACGTACAAGACCAACCTGAGCGGCTCCGGCGGCAAGATCTACACCAACCTGGGCCGCACTCGCGCCGCGCAGGCCGCGCCGGACGGTTCGCTGTGGATCGTCACACCGGGCGGCATCTACACCTCCGACGGCAACTGACGGCCCGTCACCGCGATCGGGGCCCGTGGTCTTCCGGACCCGGGCCCCTCCGGCCATGATCGAGCCATGCCGAACACGCGGCGGTCCGCACGGGATGCCGTGCGCCTGCGTCCCCTGCGCTGGTGGTGGATCGGCGGCGCGGTCCTACTGGTGCTCGGACTCGGTGTCGCCACCGGCTTCGCGTTGTGGCCGCGCGCGACCAGCCTGACCGACGCCGAACGGGAGCGGGCCGCGATGGAAGCGATCCGCACCGCGCTGACCTCGGCGGGCGGGACCGCGGCCGCGCTGGCGCTGTTGCTCGCGGTGCGCCGCCAGCGCACCACCGAGGTGGCCCTGGACCTGCAGGACCTCGCCGCCACCGACACCCGGCACGACGCCACCGAACGCCGGGTCACCGAGCTGTACACCAAGGCGGCCGAACAACTCGGCTCGGACAAGGCGCCGGTCCGGCTGGCCGGGCTGCACGCGCTGGAACGCCTGGCCCAGGGCGCCCCTGAGCACCGCCAGACCATCGTCAACGTGCTGTGCGCCTACCTGCGGATGCCGGTCGCGGACCCCGATCCCGGGCAGGAACGCCAGGTCCGGCTGACCGCGCAGCACATCCTGGCCGCGCACCTGCGCCCGGACCGGGACGCCGACGGCCAGATCGCCAACGACAACTTCTGGCCCGGCATCGCGCTCGACCTGTCCGGGGCCACGCTGGTCGAGTTCAACCTCTCCGGCGGTGAGCTGGGCGCGGCCGTGTTCGTCGGCACCACCTTCGAGGGCGACGCCCGGTTCAGTGCGACCCGCTTCACCGGCCGCGCCCTGTTCACCCACGCCGTGTTCAACGGCAACGCGCGGTTCGCCAGGGCCGACTTCGCGGACAAGGCGGTGTTCCGGATGGCGCGGTTCGCCGGTGAGGCGTCCTTCCGCAACGCGAAGTTCCACGGCGACACGGGTTTCCGCGGTGCCCGGTTCGAGCAGGACGCCTGGTTCACCAACACTGACTTCCGCGGTGACGCCTGGTTCACCAGCGCCCGGTTCGACCGGTGCGCCCGGCTGACCGGGGCGCGTTTCCACGGTGACAGCCGGTTCGCCGAGGTGCGCTTCGCCGGTGCCGCGTGGATCCGGCAGGTCCACTTCCACGGCGATGTCTCGTTCCACCAGGCCAGGTTCGAGGGCACGGCCGCGTTCACCGGCACCCGCTTCGACGGCGCGGCCGGGTTCGCCGAGGCGCACTTCGCCGCGGCCGCCCTGTTCACCGGCGCGCGGCTGCCGGAACCGCGGTGAGCCGGCTCAGGCCCGCTCGGCCACCACGATCCGGTTGTCGTCGTAGCCCAGCTGCCCGCCGACCCACTCCCCGCCACAGGTCACCAGCACCAGGCGGTGGTTGCCGGTCTGGGCGAACAGCGACTCCGCGCGTTGCGGCAGCTGGTCCTTGTGCACGGTGTGCACCTCGGTGATCCGGTAGTTGTAGGTCTTGCCGGTGGCGTCCTTGACGGTGACCTTCTGGCCCTTGTCACTGCGCCACAGCTCGGCGAAGGGGCCGGTGGCGCCCTTCCAGTTCACGTGCCCGGCCAGCACGGTCGCGCCCTTGGCCGCGTCCAGGCCCGCGCCCCACCAGGTGGCGTCGCGGACGCCGTCGGGGACCGGGAGCACGCCGTCGGGGGCCACCTCGCGGCGGACCAGGGTGGCGGTGCCGCCCTCGGGCAGGCGGACGGTGCCGGGGCGCTGGCCACCGGCCGGTTGGGTGATCTGGTTGGGCTGGCCGGGTTTGGGCGGGGTGGTGGTCGTGGTGGTGGGCTGCGCGGGGTTGCCGCCGCCGGGCTGGCCCCAGCGGATCAACGGCGCGTCGCCCAGGTCGGTCAGCGGGCGGGCCCGCAGCGGTGACGGCGGAGGGTTCTCCACCGCCACCGGCTCGCCGACGACCGTGGTGGTCAGCTGGGAGGCGCTGAGCCCGGCAGCCAGGCACGCGAGAGCCACGCCGAGCAGGCCGAGGCCGGCCACCCGCGCGCGGTTGTCGCGTTTGGTCTCACCGGGATACAGCGATCTCCCCATGGGTCACCGCTGCTGCGGGCGTCGACGCAGAGCCATGACGCCCAGCGTAGCCATGACCAGGGTGAAAATGGCGAATCCGACCAGTCCCGCCGGTTCCACCTGGGTCACCGTGGCGGCCTGGGCCACCGGGCGATCCGGCTGGTCACCGGCCGGGATCACCCTGGGCACCACCGGTTTCTTCGGCACGTTGGCCTTGTTGGTCAGCGACAGCGCCAGGGTGTTGCCCGGCGCCACCGTGCCGCAGACCGTCGGCGGCTTCTTCGGGTCGAAGCCCTCCTCGTAGCCCTTGGCCGGGATCAGCTCGATCAGGCAGATCTCCTGCGGGGTGCGCAGGTCGGCCACCGAGACCTGGCCGTCGTCGCCGGTCTTGACCACCAGCGGCTTGCCGTCCACCCCGGTCAACGGCGACCCGTCCTGCTTCTCCGCAGGCGCTTCCTTGTCCGCGGCGGTGATCCGCATCGTCACGCCGGGGATGGCCGCGCCACTGGCCGCGTCCACCTTGCCGATCTTGACGATGCCCGGCTGGGTCACCGCGGGCACGGTGGCCTCGGCCGAGACCGGGGACTGCCCGCCGGTGGTCAGCGCGCGCTGGGCGGTGGGCTTGTTCGGCAGCAGCAGCACCGGGTCGGCGTTCGGGCTCTCCACGGTGGCCACCAGCTTGGGGTTGGGGCCCTTCGCGGTCACCGCGACCACCAGCGGCTTGCCGTTGGCCGGGGTCTTGACGTTGCCGTCACCGGCTTCCCCGGCCAGTTCGGCGTCCACCGCCTTCAGCTTCACCGGCACCCCGGCGACCGGCTGGCCCTTGGCCGAGTTGACCACCACGGTCCAGTTGCCCGGCTTGCCGATCAGCTGCCCTTCCTTGGGCGCGGTCACGGTCAGCGTCCACGGGCCGTAGTGCGCGTCCGCGTCGGCCTGCAGCCTGCCGACCGCCTGCCGGGCCTCCGGCGAGAGGCCGTTGAAGTGGAAGTCGACGTCGTAGCCGATGCGGGCGGAGTTGTTCGTCTTGGCCAGCAGCTTCGGGTCCTTGGTGCCCGAGGTCCAGCTGTGCAGCAGGTGCGCCAGCGCGGCGGCCTCCGGTTTCGAGGCGGTGTCCTGGTAGCGCAGCAGCAGGTAGGAGATCTTGGCCTTGGTCTCGGCGGTCAGCGGGGTGTTCCACTTGGTGGTCAGCCCGTCCTTGCTGGGGGTGTACTCGATCCCGTCGCCGGGCTCGTCGAGGGCGAACCGCACGCACCAGACCTGCCTGCCGCGCCAGGTGTAGGAGCCGATCCAGTCGTCTCCCTTGGGGCGGCCCTGGTACTCCTGCGGTTTCGTGTGCTCGCCGATGCGTTCCCCGGCGGCCAGCGCCGAACCGGGGATCGCCAGCCCGAGGCCGCCGGCGGCGAGTGTCACACTCAGCGCCCCGACCAGCAGATTTCTAAGGCCAGGCATGAAAGCTCCTTGTTAGCTACGGCCTGTCGCCACGCATGCTGTCGGGGTCGCCGGGCGAGCCGCAATCGGCCTTTAGAACTACGCAAGCAGGTGACGCTGTGGTGTCCCTCACCTTGCCGTATAGACCATTCGGCGCAAGCTGCTGATCTTGTCGGACTACGTTTTGATCCCTAACGGACTCGTCCTCATAACCCAGAGCGAAGACCAGGGGGCGCGTGAGACGATGATGATGCGAGTAAAGTCAGCTTTACCTGTCATGGAACCGGTCCGCGCCTTTGGACGTTGTACCGGGTGACGGCGCGAGCACGCTCCAGGAGGACCAGGTGCGCACTAGCAGTAACCCGGCGTTCCGTAACTTGCCCACCCAGGGCTCCGGTTACGCGACGTTCAACACCGGCGGCCAGCCCGCCGGTCACCAGGCTGGCTACCAGCAGCCGTACGACTCGCGGCCAGGGGTTTCCGAGCGTCCGATGACCGTGGACGACGTGGTGCTCAAGACCGCGACGTCTTTCGGTGTCACTCTGGTCGCCGGCTTCCTGACCGCCTTCTTCCAGGCCTACTACCTGGCCCTGCCGGCCGTGCTGGTCGGGTTCGGGGTCGGCCTGTTCCTGTCCTTCCGTCCGCGGCCGTCCGCGCCGCTGACACTGACCTACGCGGTGGCCCAGGGTGTCGCGCTGGGCGCGATCAGCGCCCTGATGGACCTGCGCTTCCCCGGCATCGTGGTGCAGGCGCTGATCGGCACCGCCGGTGTGTTCGCCGGCATGCTGGTCGTCTACAAGACGGGTGCGATCCGGGTCACCCCGAAGCTCACCCGCTGGGTGATCGGCGCGCTGGTCGGCGTGCTGGTGCTGATCCTGGCCAACATCGTGGCCGGCT
Organism: Crossiella sp. NPDC003009; assembly: GCF_053591555.1. Lineage (NCBI taxonomy): Bacteria > Bacillati > Actinomycetota > Actinomycetes > Pseudonocardiales > Pseudonocardiaceae > Crossiella > Crossiella sp. NPDC003009. The sequence continues at coordinate 97,059 of NZ_JBSFUA010000026.1, forward strand.
TCTTCGTCCCCGGCGGCCTCGGCCTCCGCGACGGTGGCGCCATCGCGATCATCTTCAGCATCGTCATCATCGGTGTGGCGGCCTTCGCGCTGCTGCTCGACTTCGACCAGGCCGACGAGATGATCCGCTCCGGCATGGACGCGAAGTGGGCCTGGTACGCGGCCTTCGGCCTGACCGCCACCATCGTGATGCTGTACCTGGAGATCCTGCGCCTGCTCAGCTACTTCCGGCAGGACTGACCCTCCACCGCACGACAAACGAGAAGGCCCCCGGTGCTCCCGGGGGCCTTCCTCGTTTCTATGCCGCCAGACAGCTCAGCTCAGGCGTTCCAGGACCATCGCCATGCCCTGCCCGCCGCCAACGCACATCGTCTCCAGCCCGATGGTCTTGTCGTGCCAGGACAGCGAGTTCAGCAGCGTGGTGGTGATCCGCGCCCCGGTCATCCCGAACGGGTGCCCGACCGCGATCGCCCCGCCGTTGACGTTGACCTTCTCCAGCGGCACGCCCAGGTCGCGGTAGGACGGGATCACCTGGGCCGCGAAGGCCTCGTTGATCTCCACCAGGTCCACGTCGTCCACGCTCATGCCCGCTCGCTTGAGCGCCTGCTGGGAGGCCTGCACCGGGCCGAGGCCCATGATCTCCGGGGACAGCGCGGACACGCCGGTGGAGATCACCCGCGCCAGCGGGGTGATGCCGAGCTGCTTGGCCTTGGTGTCACTCATGATCACCAGGGCCGCCGCGCCGTCGTTGAGCGGACAGCAGTTGCCCGCGGTGACCCGCCCGTCCGGCCGGAACACCGGGTCCAGCGTGGAGACCTTCTCATACGTGGTTCCGGCGCGAGGACCGTCGTCGGCGCTGACCACGGTGCCGTCGGGCAGTTCGACCGGGGTGATCTCGCGGGCCCAGAAGCCGTTCGCGATCGCCTTCTCGGCCAGGTTCTGCGAGCGGACGCCGAAGTGGTCCATGTCCTCGCGGGTCACGCCCTTGGCCAGGGCCAGGTTCTCCGCGGTCTGGCCCATCGGGATGTAGACGTCGGGCAGCAGCCCGGACTCGCGCGGGTCCACCCACTCGCCAGCGCCGTGCTCGGCGGCGTGCTGGGTGCGCGCCTGCGCGTCGGCGAAGCGCGGGTTCTGGGTGTCCGGCCAGCCGTCGGAGTTGCCCCGCGCGTAGCTGGAGACCATCTCCACCCCGGCGCTGATGAACACGTCACCCTCGCCTGCCTTGATCGCGTGCAGCGCCATCCGGGTGGTCTGCAGGCTGGAGGCGCAGTAGCGGGTGATGGTGGTGCCGGGCAGGTGGTCGAACCCGGCCAGCACGGCGACCGCGCGGCCCATGTTGAAGCCCTGCTCACCGCCGGGCAGGCCGCAGCCGAGCATCAGGTCGTCGATCTCGCGCGGGTCCAGCTCCGGGACCTTCGCCAGCGCCGCCTTGACCATCATCGCGGTCAGGTCGTCGGCGCGGACGTCCTTCAGGGAGCCCTTGTTGGCGCGGCCGATGGGGGAGCGGGCCGTCGCCACGATCACGGCTTCAGGCATGTCGAGAACTCCTTTGTTCGCCTGAAGCGCAGCCTACTGTCCGGTAACGGCGGCGGAGTGTGACGTTGCCGGGGGCACCTGCTTGAGCCGCTGGTTCAGCTTGGCCACCAGCTTCGCGGTGGGCCGCCGCGCCTCGGCCGCGGCCGAACGGGTGGGCTGGGTGGGCAGCGGGCCGCCGTCCCACACGCCCGCGGCCGCGCACAGCTCGGGCAGCAGCACCTGGGTCGCCGCGGCGTACCCGGCCGCGGACGGGTGGAACATGTCCTTGCTGAACAGCTCGGCCGGCCTGGTCAGGAACTCCGGCGAGAGCAGGTCGGCCAGCGCCACCGGCTGCCCGCCTGCCATCAGCACCGCTTTGCGCTGGGCCCTGGCCAGGGTGAGGCTCCAGGACCGCACCAGCGAGCGCAGCGGCTGCGCGATCGGCCGGATCGCGCCCAGGTCGGGGCAGGTGCCCACGACCACGGCGGTGCCGGTCTCGGTCAGCCTGCGCACCGCGGCGCCCAGCAGCAGCGCGCAGGCGCCAGGGCTCAGCCGCGCGGTCACGTCGTTGCCGCCGATGATCACCAGGGCCACGTCCGGCGGGGTGAGCAGTGCGGCGTCGGTCTGCCCGGCCAGCTCCCGGCTGGTGGCCCCGCTGATCGCGTGGGTGAGCAGCCGCACCGGCCGCTCGGACTCCTCGGCCAGCCCCCTGGCCAGCAGCACTCCGGGCAGCTCCTCGTCGGTGTCGCAGCCGACTCCGGCCGCGGAGGAGTCGCCGAGCACGGCGAAGACGAGCGGGTCGCCGGTGATCCGGGGATCGGCCGGGTCCAGCGGCCCGACGCCCTCCGGCAGGTAGACGCCGTCGGCGCGCAGCGGCGCGGCCGGCACCCCGATGATCTTCCGGGCTCGCTTGGACTGCTCGGTCAGCAACCCGTACGCGGCGCCGGAGAGCCCGCCGATCGCACCCGCGGTGAAGACCGCGGCGCGGAGAACGCGCAATCCGAACATGGCCCGGCTCCCCTCCGCTCTGGTGGTCCCCCTATGGCCCCACCACCAGCTGTTAACCCAGTGTTCCGTAAGTAAGGCCGAACGGGTTAACGCCAGGCAGACATTTTTACTTCCCACTTTCGGATGAGGCGACGATTTAGCGCCTGGGCCAGCGGGACTACGCGAGGGGTGATTCGCGCCTCAGGCGCGGTCGGCGGGGAAGGGCAGCTCGGCCCGGTGCAGCGGGTCGTCGTAGTGCCCGAGCAGCGCGGAGAGCTGGTGGCCCAGCCCGGTGAGCGGGAACGGGATGGCCTTGCCCTCGAACGCCGTATCCAGCAGCGCGGACTCCAGCAGGTCGGCGCCGCGCCCGAAGGTCAGCGCGAACAGGCGGCCGTCCACCTCGGCCAGCAGGGCGGAGTCGGCGGCCCCGATACCGGAGAGCGCGAAGTGCTCGGCCAGCTCCTCCGGACCGGGCTCGCCCGGCTCGGCGCGCGCGGCGAGCACACAGGAGAAGTCCAGCTCAGCGAGGGGGAGCAGGCAGACCACGGCGGCCTGGTCCTGGCCGGGCAGCGCGAGCACGTCCCCGAAAGCGAGGGCGTCGGTGGTGAACAGGTGCACCGTGAGTTTCATGGTTACCCCCGACGCGAGCCCGGAACGGATCTTTCCGACCGGCCAAGAATACGTGACCGGGCGGTGGCCGACCGCCGCCAAGAGTGGCACGCGCCACGGAGTAACAGCGATCGGGTGACGGCGGGGGAGCTACGCTGACCCGGACGTCTCAACTACTGGGAGGACCGCGCGGTGGAGTACGCCGAGCACGTGATGGACCTGGTCGGCAACACCCCGCTGGTCAGGCTGAACTCCCTGACCGACGGCCTGAAGCCGCTGGTCCTGGCCAAGATCGAGTACCTGAACCCCGGCGGCAGCGTGAAGGACCGCATCGCGCTGCGCATGATCGAGGCGGCTGAGGCCTCCGGTGAGCTCAAGCCCGGCGGCACCATCGTGGAGCCGACCTCGGGCAACACCGGCGTCGGCCTGGCGCTGGTCGCCCAGCGCAAGGGCTACCGCTGCGTGTTCGTCTGCCCGGACAAGGTCAGCGAGGACAAGCGCAACGTGCTCAAGGCCTACGGCGCCGAGGTCGTGGTCTGCCCGACCGCGGTCGCGCCGGAGCACCCGGACTCCTACTACAACGTCTCCGACCGCCTGGTCAGCGAGATCCCCGGCGCCTGGAAGCCCAACCAGTACGCCAACCCGAACAACCCGCTCTCGCACTACCACTCCACCGGCCCCGAGCTGTGGCGCCAGACCGACGGCCGGATCACCCACTTCGTGGCGGGCGTGGGCACCGGCGGCACCATCTCCGGCACCGGCCGGTACCTCAAGGACGTCTCCGACGGCAAGGTCAAGGTCATCGGCGCCGACCCGCACGGTTCGGTGTACTCCGGCGGCACCGGGCGGCCGTACCTGGTCGAGGGCGTCGGCGAGGACTTCTGGCCGACCACCTACGACCGCACCGTGTGCGATGAGATCGTCGAGGTCTCCGACGCGGACTCCTTCGACATCACCCGCCGCCTGGCCCGCGAGGAGGGCCTGCTGGTCGGCGGTTCCTGCGGGATGGCCGCGGCGGCCGCGCTCAAGATCGCCGAGGGCCTGACCGAGGACGACGTGGTGGTCGTGCTGCTGCCGGACAGCGGCCGCGGCTACCTGTCCAAGGTCTTCAACGACTCCTGGATGGCCTCCTACGGCTTCCTCACCGCCGACCACAGCAGCGCCTCGGTGGGGGATGTGCTGCGGCGCAAGGACGGCACCCTGCCCGAGTTGGTGCACGTGCACCCGAACGAGACCGTCGCGGACGCCATCTCGGTGCTGCGCGAGTTCGGCGTGTCCCAGATGCCGGTGGTCAACGCCGAGCCGCCGCTGATGGCCGCCGAGGTCGCGGGCGCGGTCAACGAGAAGGACCTGCTGGACGCGCTGTTCGCGGGCAAGGCCGCGCTGGCCGACCGGGTGGAGACGCACATGTCCCCGCCGCTGCCCACCATCGGCGCCGGCGAGACGATCAGCACCGCGATGAAGGCGCTCACCGACGCCGACGGCGCGATGGTGCTCATCGACGGCAAACCGGCCGGTGTTGTCACCCGACAGGACGTGTTGGGCTTCCTCGCCGGCAGATAATGCCGCATTGGGACTACGCCCGTTCGGAGCATCCGATAGCGTTGCCGCAACCACACGACGGCCAGCCACCCCGAAGGGGGTAAGGAACCCGATGAGCGCTCCGCAGCCGCCCCAGCAGCCGTACCAGGGCCAGGGTGGGCAGCCGCAGGCTGATCCGCAGAGTGGCGCGGCCGACCCGACGCCATCTCCGGCGCAGGGTCTGCCGACGACCACGCACACGCCGCACGCCGACACCACCCAGGTGATCTCCTCGGCGCTGGGCTCTTCTGCGGGGCAGCAGCCCGCGGCGCCCGCCAACCCGGAGGCCACCCAGGTGGTCCAGCCGGGTGCCACCCCGGCCGCACCGGCGCCGGATGCCACCCAGGTGGTGCCGCCCGGCCAGCAGCCGCCGGTGACACCGCAGTACGCCCCGCCGTCCTTCGCCCAGCAGGGCGGCCAGCAGCCCACTGGGCCGCAGGCGCAGCCGCAGCAGCAGTGGGGCCAGCAGCCCCAGCAGCCGCAGCCGGGCCAGCAGCAGTGGGGTCAGCAGCCGCAGGCCCAGCCCGGTTACCCGCAGACCGGCGGCCAGCCCCAGCAGCAGTGGGGTCAGCAGCCGGGCACCGGCCCGCAGCCGCAGCAGCAGTGGGGCCAGCAGGCCCAGCAGCAGCCCGGTCAGCAGCAGTGGGGCCAGCAGCCACAGCAGGGCTACGGCCAGCAGCAGGGCTGGGGTGGCCAGCAGCAGGGCTACGGCGCGCAGCCCTACGGCCAGTCCGGCAGCGGCAGCAACACGTTGCCGATGGCCATGTGGGTCACGATCGGCATCACCGGTCTGGTGCTGATCCTGAACATCATCAGCCTGATCAACCTGGCGAACATCCCCTCGCGCTACGCCACCGCCGGGCTCTACGTGCCCGTCATCATCGGCATGCTGATTGCCGCCGGTGTCGGTGTGCTGGGCTTCCTCGCCGGTTCGCAGGGCGCCAACTGGGCCCGGATCACCATCACCGTGCTGGCCGGTATCGGCTTGCTCGGTGGTCTCGCCTCGCTCGGCAGCATCGGCATCGTCGGGATCCTGGGCATCCTGCCGCTGCTGTTCTGGGCCACCATCCTGGTGCTCTGGTGGCTGCCGTCCACCACCGCGGGCATGAAGCTCAAGCAGGCGCAGCGCCCGCAGCAGGGCGGCTACCCGCAGCAGCCCTACGGCCAGGGTGGCGGCGGCTACCCCGGCTACTGAGCGGTAAGCGAAACTTCAGCCCCCGGCCCGACAAGGCCGGGGGCTGATCGTTTACCGAGCACGTAGGCTCGGCCCCATGAACGACGGCTTCGCGACCAGGGCCATTCACGCCGGCCAGGAACCCGACCCCACCACCGGGTCGGTCATCGTGCCGATCCACGCCACCTCCACCTACGCCCAGGACGGCGTCGGCGGGCTGCGCGGCGGCTATGAGTACTCCCGCACCGGGAACCCCACCCGGACCGCGCTGGAGACCTGCCTGGCCTCGCTGGAGGGCGGCAGGCACGCGCGGGCGTTCGCCTCCGGCATGTCCGCCACCGACGCGGTGCTCCGCTCGGTGCTGCGCCCCGGCGACCACCTGGTCATCCCGGACGACGCCTACGGCGGCACCTTCCGCCTGGTGGACAAGGTGCTCTCCCAGTGGGGCATCGAGCACACCCCCGTCCCGCTGTCCGATGTGGACGCGGTGCGGGCGGCGATCCGGCCCAACACCAAGGTGATCTGGGTGGAGACGCCCACCAACCCGCTGCTCAACATCGCCGACATCGCCGCGCTGGCCGGCCTCGCGCAGACCGCGGGCGCGAAGCTGGTGGTGGACAACACCTTCGCCTCGCCGTACCTGCAGAACCCGCTGGAGTTCGGCGCGGACGTGGTGCTGCACTCCACCACCAAGTACATCGGCGGCCACTCCGACGTGGTCGGCGGCGCGCTGGTCACCGACGACGACGAGCTGGCCGAGAAGTTCGCCTTCATCCAGAACGGCGCGGGCGCGGTGCCCGGCCCGTTCGACGCCTGGCTGACCCTGCGCGGGCTGAAGACCCTCGCGGTCCGGATGGAGAAGCACAGCGACAACGCCGAGCTGGTCACCCAGGCCCTGCTCGACCACCCCAAGGTCGGCGCGGTGCTCTACCCGGGCCTGAGCGACCACCCCGGCCACCACGTGGCGGCCAAGCAGATGCGCCGCTTCGGCGGCATGGTCTCCTTCACCGTCACCGGTGGCGAGCAGGCCGCGCTGGACGTGTGCGCCAAGACCAGGCTGTTCACCCTGGCCGAGTCCCTCGGCGGGGTGGAGTCGCTGATCGAGCACCCCGGCAAGATGACGCACGCCAGCACCGCGGGCTCGCTGCTGCAGGTCCCCTCGGACCTGGTGCGGGTGTCGGTGGGCATCGAGGACGGCGCGGACCTGGTCGCCGACCTGCTGCAAGCCCTGGGCTGACCAAGGGACTGGGCTGACCCGCCGGGGGTGGGGCCTGCCCCCGGATGATCCCGGCAGCGCGCACCAGTGTGCGGCGGCACCGCGCTGATGAGGATCTACAGCCATGGCAAGTCAGCGAACGCACCTCACCAGGCGGGCCCTGCTCGCCACCGCCGTGGTCGCGACGGGAGCCCTGCTCGCTCCCGTCGCGGCCCAGGCGAGCCTGCCCCAGCGGGACCCGGTCCGGGCGCTGGAACAGGCCGCGCACCCGTTGCGCGCCACCGAACCGGGTGGCGGCGCCGCCGACCTGCGCGCGCTGGGCCGGATGATCGGCGAGGCCTCCGTGGTCGGTCTCGGCGAGGCCACCCACGGCTCGCACGAGTTCTTCGCCATGAAGGAGCGGGTCTTCCGCTACCTGGTGCGGGAGAAGGGCTTCCGGGCTTTCGCGCTGGAACTGAGCTGGTCGGCCGGGCTGAAGATCAACGAGTTCCTGCAGACCGGCAAGGGCGAGGCCAGAGCCATCGTCAAGCAGACGCTGAGCGGGTCACCGTGGGACCGCGAGGAGTTCGTCAGCCTCATCGAGTGGATGCGCGAGCACAACCGCCGCAACCCCGGCCGCACCGTGCACTTCGTCGGCGACGACCTGAACGCGCCCAGGGTCGGTGACGAGTTCTTCGACCGGGTGACCGGGTACCTGCCGGAGCTCGGCGAGTACTACAGCGGCCTGCGTCCGCTGGACGACGTCTTCGCCTACCTGCGCAAGCCGGTCGAGGAGCGCGAGCGGCAGGCCGAGCGGGCCCGGCAGGCGCTGGACCGGATCAGCGGGCTGCCCCGCCGTGGCCCGGAGTTCGAGCTGGCGGTGCAGAACGCCCGCTCCATCGCCGAGACCGCCCACTTCCTCACCCTTGACCTCGGCGACCCGGCAGGGATGGCCCAGTACCAGCGCTTCCGGGACGAGGTGATGGCGCGCAACGTGCTCTGGTGGCAGCGGCAGACCGGGCACAAGGTGCTGGTCTCGGCGCACAACAGCCACATCGCCTACGTCGCCGACAACCCGGCCGCCTACCCCAAGTCGCAGGGGGCCTTCCTGCGCGATGAGCTGGGCTCGGGTTACCTGCCGGTCGGCTTCACCTTCGACCGGGGCTCGTTCCTGTCCACCGACGGCGCCCTCGGCGACGCGTGGCGGAAGTTCAGCGTGGGCGCGGCTGAGCCCGGCATGAACGAGCACACCCTGGACCGGGTCCGGCACCGGGACTTCTACCTGGACCTGCGGACCGCGCCGCCCGCCGCCCGTGCCTGGCTCGCTGACTCCCGGCCCACCCGCGGCATCGGCACCGTCTTCCCCCAGGAGAACCACACGGTCGCGCTCGCGCGCTCCTACGACGTGCTCATCCACCTGCACCAGGTGCGAGCAGCCGAACCGAGGAAGTGATCAGACGCCCGGAGGGGCCTGCTGCTCCGGCTTGGCCGGTTCGGGCTGCTTCGGGCCCACCGGCAGGTCGTCCTGCTCCACACAGCCGCCGATCAGCTCGACGATGCCGTTGTGCTGGACGTACTGGCCGGGGTCGTGGCAGCTGACCCGCACCACGGTGAACACCGCGGCCCCGGTCAGCAGCGCGGCGGTGCTCAGCGCGACCGCCAGCGGCAACGCGCCACTGCTGCGCACACGTGCCATCCGCCACCTCCAGGCCAAGACTGCTGCCAGCCTACCGAACCCCGCGAAACCGGCGGGCCGTTCCCCGGATCACTACCCGGTGAACGGCCCGCCCGGCGCGTTGGTTCAGCCCGTCACAGGTTGCCGCGGCGCTCCTGCTCGCGCTCGATGGCCTCGAACAGCGCCTTGAAGTTGCCCTTGCCGAAGCCGAGCGAGCCGTGCCGCTCGATCATCTCGAAGAACACCGTGGGCCGGTCGCCGGTCGGCTTGGTGAAGATCTGCAGCAGGTAGCCGTCCTCGTCCCGGTCGACCAGGATCTTGCGCCTCTTCAGCTCCTCGATCGGCACCCGCACGTTGCCGATCCTGGCCCGCAGCTCGGGGTCGTCGTAGTAGGAGTCCGGGGTCTCCAGGAACTCCACGCCCGCGGCCCGCATGTGGTCGACGGTGGCCAGGATGTCGTTGGTGGCCAGCGCGATGTGCTGCACGCCGGGGCCGCCGTAGAACTCCAGGTACTCGTCGATCTGGGACTTGCGCGCGGCCACCGCCGGCTCGTTGAGCGGGAACTTGACCCGGTGGTTGCCGTTGGCCACCACCTTGCTCATCAGCGCGGAGTAGTCGGTGGCGATGTCGTCGCCGATGAACTCGGCCATGTTCACGAAGCCCATGACCCGGTTGTAGAACTCGACCCAGTAGTCCATCCGGCCCAGCTCGACGTTGCCCACGCAGTGGTCCACCGCCTGGAAGACCCGCTTGGGCGCGCCCTCGGGCTTGACGTAGGCGCCCTTCTTCGGCTGGTAGCCGGGCAGGTAGACGCCGTTGTAGCGGGTGCGGTCGATCAGGGTGTGCCGGGTCTGGCCGTAGGCGGCGATCGCGGCCATCCGCACGGTGCCGTGCTCGTCGGAGACGTCGTGCGGCTCGGTCAGCACGGTCGCGCCCTGCTGCCGCGCCCACTCGATGCACTTGTCCACGTCGGCGACCTCCAGCGCGAGGTCGGTGACCCCGTCGCCGTGCGCGCGGTGGTGGTCCAGCAGCGGGCTGTCCGGGCGGACCCCGCCGGTGATCACGAAGCGGGCCGAGCCGGACTTGAGCACGTAGGACTTGTGGTCCCGGTTGCCGGTCTCCGGGCCGGAGTAGGCGATCTGCTCCATGCCGAACGCCCACTGGTAGAACAGCGCGGTCTGGGTCGCGTTGCCGACCACGAAGACCACCGCGTCCATCGACTTCACCGGGAACGGGTCGCGGCTCTCGTCGTAGTCGACCAGGCCGACGAGCTGGCGGAGCTGGTCGAAGCTCACGTCGTCGATGGTCTTGTCCGGGCCGTGGCTGATCGTCTCGGTCACGTTTCCTCCAGTGCCCCGCAGGTCAATTCGGTGACCGCAGCATGAGGTCGCGCGACAAGATGTGCAACACTCAGGAAATCCACTGGGCAAAATGCTCAGTACCACTGCCGATTCCTCGATCAGGTTGAGCAGACTGACCAGGAGGTGTGACCTGCTTCCCACCGACGACGAGGCGCTGGACGCGCTGGATGCCAAGCTGCTGCTGTTGCTCACCGACGAGCCGAGGCTGGGCGTGCTGGAGTGCTCGCGGCGGCTGGGCGTGGCCCGCGGCACCGTGCAGGCCCGGCTGGACCGGCTGGTGCGCCGGGGTGTGCTCGGTGGCTTCCCGCCCGCGCTGGACCTGGCCGCGATGGGCTACGGCCTGACCGCCTTCGCCGTGCTGGAGATCGCCCAGGGCCACCGCGGCGAGGTGACCGCGCACCTGGCCGCGATCGACGAGGTGTGCGAGGTGCACGCCACCACCGGCCAGGGCGACCTGCTGGTGCGCATGGTGGCCAGGGACAACGACGACCTCCAGCGGGTGATCGACGAGGTGGTCGACGTGGAGGGCGTGCAGCGCACCTCCACCTCGATCGCGCTGTCCACCCCGGTGCCGCCCAGGGTGCGCCCATTGCTGGAACGGCTGGTCGGCACGGAGTAATGGGATCCTTGATCCATGCATGCGCACGAGGTCGAGGTCGGGGCGACCTACCGCGTTCAGCCCCGCCACAACCACGGCACGCTGGCTTGGCTGTTCAGCGGCCCGGAGGAGTTCGAGCTGACCGTCACCGGCACGGGCGCGGTGCTCGGTGAACAGGCCGCGGTGACCGGCGTGCGGGTGGCCGACCGGCACAACGTCAGCCTGCCGCTGCCGCCGGAGCAGGCCCAGCGGATGGGCCTGCCGCCGGGAGTGGAGTACCTGGTCCAGGGAGTGCTGGTGGACGCGGCGACCGGGGCGCTGGTGAGCAGGCCGACCATGGAGTCGGTGACCGTGCCGGTCAGTTGGCTGTGCCCGGTCGACTGATGCGCCTCGTGGTGGTGGCGGGCTGGGCGGTCTTCGCCGGCTGCGCCCTGTGGCTGATCCTGAGTGGGCACGCCGTGGTGCCGGTGGCCGCCGAGGGCGCGATCGGGGTGTCCGTGCTGGGCACCGCGCTGACCGCCGCGGTGGCGATGATCGTGGCCCGCCGGGTCTCGCCGATCCCGCTGGAGCGCGTCGATCCGCCCGATCGGGCCCGGCTGACGCGCCAGAGCTGGCTGCTGCTGGGTGTGTCGCTGATCACTCCGGCGGTTTTCGCCGTGCTGGTCGCGATGGGCCAGGCGCAGAGCCTCGGCTGGATGGCCAAGCTGGTGCTGTTCTTCGCGCTGCCGCTGACCGCGCTGGCGCTCACCGGCGGCATCCGGGTCCCGGTGCCCCGGCCGCCCGCGCGGTGGCGCTGGCTGGGGCCGCTGCCCGCGATGGCCGGCTTCCTGCTGCTCTACCACGGCACGTTCGGGGTGCCTGAGGACTCGCTGGAGCGCGGCGACCCGCTGCGGCTGGTGATCGGGGTCCTGCTGGTCTTCCTCACCGCGAGCATCGGCGAGGAGGTCTTCTACCGCTGGCTGCTGCAGACCCGGCTGGAGCTGCTGCTCGGCCGCTGGCCCGCGATCCTGGCCAGTGCGCTGCTGTTCGCGCTGATGCACCTGCCCACCCGGCTGCCGGTGCTCGGCGACCCCGGCTACGCGCTGGCCGCGGTGATCGCCATCCAGGGGGCGTTCGGGCTGGTCGCGGGCTACCTGTGGAGCCGGTTCCGGAACCTGTGGGCGGTCATCGCGCTGCACGCCGGGATGAACCACCTCAGCCTGCTGTGGCTGCTCTGACACAGCGGAACGGGCCCGGGACCAGCCCCGGGCCCGTTCCGCGTGCGCTCAGCTCTGGTACGGCACCGCGTCCAGCAGGGTGACCTTCATGGTGCGGCCGTTGGGCGTGGCGTACTCGCGGGTCTCGCCGACCTTGGCCTCCAGCAGCGCCGCGCCCAGCGGGGAACTCGGCGAGTAGACCTCGAGGTCCCCGTGCGAGCCCTCCTCGCGGGTGGCGAGCAGGAAGGTCTCCTTCTCGTCATCGCCGTCGTAGCGGATGGTGACCACCATGCCCGGCTGGGCGATGCCCGACTCAGTGGGCGCCTCACCCACCTTGGCCTGGCGCAGCAGCTCCTGGAGCTGACGGATCCGCCCCTCCTGCTTGCCCTGTTCCTCGCGGGCGGCGTGGTAGCCACCGTTCTCCCGGAGGTCGCCCTCCTCACGGCGGGCGTTGATCTCCGCGGCGATGACCGGGCGGTTGGCAATGAGATCGTCCAACTCGTGCTTGAGCCGGTCGAAAGCATCCTGGGTCAGCCAGGTCACGGTCTCGGCCACGGTCACCACTCCTCGTCTCCTCCAGGCCCACGGCTGTGGGCTGGTCGCTCCTGGCAGCCTGCACCGGGAAACGGAAAAACACGGCCCACACCGGGGCCGTGCTGTCAGGCGAGGGTAACACGGTTACGTGTTCAACGGGTGGAAATTACGGCTGGCGAGGACCGCTGGCAGGTGCAGTTCACCCGCTTGGCCGCGTGGTGCTCGACAAGTACTCCGGCACCTGGTAGGAGCACCCGAACACGACTCCGGTGATCGCCGGACGTGAGGTCTTGATCACGGCGGACTCGATCACCGTGCTCTCACTGGGTGGGATCAGCACCTCCCGCCTGCCGACCTCGTCGCCGTCCTTGGACCGGGCCCGCACGATGCACACCGCGGGCCGTTCCGGCTGGTCGCGGGCCACCTCGAAGCTGATCTTCACCGCGTCCTCGCCGAGGATCTCATAGGCGGTCTGCTTGCCCTCGATCGGCGTCGTGCCGAGGTTGCGGTATCCGACAAAAGCCAGTACCCCGCCCACCAGCACGCCGGCCACCAGCAGTGCGATCCGCACCCGTTGGGGTGTCCTTCGATCGGAGGACCGGCCGTAGCGGCCCTCCGGCAGCGGACGCTCACCCATCGACGCGGACCTCCCGGCCGTCTTTGTCGTACTCGCAGGGAACAATGGGCGGCAACGCCCGCGTTGAGTATCCATGACCGCGCCGACTGGGGGTCGCGCCGGGCTGACGAGAGGACCAGGAACATCCATGGCAGAGAAGCTGCGCCTGATGACGGTGCACGCCCACCCCGACGACGAGTCGAGCAAGGGTGCCGCCACCACCGCGAAACTGGTGGCCGACGGGCATGAGGTCATGGTCGTGACCTGCACCGGGGGCGAACGTGGCAGCATCCTGAACCCGGCGATGGACCGGCCGGAAGTGGTGAACAACCTCGCCGCGGTGCGCCGCGAGGAGATGGCGCGGGCCGCGGAGATCCTCAAGGTGCAGCACCGCTGGCTGCCCTACGTCGACTCCGGCCTGCCGGAGGGCGACCCGCTGCCGCCGCTGCCCGAGGGCTGCTTCGCCCTGGTGCCGCTGGAGGAGTCCACCGCGGAGCTGGTCAAGATCGTGCGCGAGTTCCGGCCGCACGTGATGATCACCTACGACGAGAACGGCGGCTACCCGCACCCGGACCACATCCGCTGCCACGAGGTCTCGGTGGCCGCGTTCGAGGCCGCGGGCGACCCGGACCGCTTCCCGGAGGCCGGTGAGCCCTGGCAGCCGCTGAAGCTGTACTACTCGCACGGCTTCTCCAGGAAGAAGCTGCTGACCTTCCACGACACCCTGCTCGCGCGCGGGCTGGAGTCGCCGTACGAGGAGTGGCTCAAGCACTGGGACAACGACAAGCCCGATGTGATGGAGCGGGTGACGACCCAGGTGGAGTGCGGGGAGTACTTTGAGGTCCGGGACGAGGCGCTGAAGGCGCACGCCACCCAGATCGACCCGACCAGCAGGTGGTTCGCGGTTCCGCTGGACCTTCAGCGGGAGGTGTGGCCCACCGAGGAGTACGAGTTGGCCCGCTCGCTGGTCGACACCACGTTGCCGGAGGACGACCTGTTCGCCGGCGTCCTGACCCAGGTGCGTACATGACTTTGCTCGACACGGTTGGCCACCACGAGACGACCGCTCTCGTGGTGGCCCAGCCGAAGAAGCCGGAAGAGCCCGGCGGCCGCGGCGAGGACTTCGGCAAGTCCAGCCCGGTGGGGCTGGTCCTGCTGATCCTGTTCTTCATCGCGGTGGGCTTCCTGGTGCGCTCGATGAACAAGCACCTGCGCAAGCTGCCGCAGAGCTTCGACAAGGACGCTCCGGCCGAGGGCACGGCGGCGGCCGGGGACAAGCCCGCCGCCGAGCCCGAAGACAAGGCGGAGGCCGGTCCAGAGGCGAAGGCGGCGGCTGGGCCTGTCGGCAAGCCGGTGGCCAAGGCGGCCCAGCCGGAGGCCTAGGGTGTGTCCGGGGCCTGGCGGCTCACTTGCCGCGGTCCTCGGCCAGGGTGTGCGCGACCAGGGCGTTGGCATGCCCGTGCCCGAGGCCGTGCTCCTGCTTGAGCCAGCTGACGAGCTCGCCGTGCTTGGCCGGCTCGGCGGCCCGGATGAGCTCCTGCCACTCGCTGATCGGACGGCCGTACTTGGCCTCGATCGAGGGGAAGTAGCTGGCCGGGCCCTTGGCTGCGGTCATGACGTCTCCTACCTGGTGCGTGCGGTTCTGAGAAGCTAGTTCGGCCGCAGCCGCAGCACCAGCTGGTGCATCTCCTCGTGCACCGAGGGTTCCTGCGGCAGCGCCGAGCCGTTCTCCGCCACGTCCAGCCACTCCAGCCAGCTGAGCAGGTCCGCGGCCAGCGTCTCCGCGTCCGGCGAGCCCGGCACCGAGTCCAGCGGCCGGTGCTCGCCCTCGACCTTGGCCGCGATCAGCTCCTTCAGGTAGGCCGGGCCGCCCTGCTCCTCGATCAGCGTGGGCAGGTGGGCCAGCACCGACCCGGTGCGCAGCAGGTGCACCCCGGTCAGCAGCGCGCGGAAGGTGTAGAGCAGCGGTTTCAGCTCGCCGTTGCGCTCGAACAGCCGCCACTGGGTCTTGGCGAAGCCGCGGTAGTGGTGGGCGTGCCTGCTGGTCAGGAAGCCCGGCGCGAGCGCGATCAGCTCCTGGTGCGCCTGCGTGGTGTGCACCACCAGCGGCGAGAGCAGCTGCTCGGCCACGTAGCCGTTGGGGCGCAGCAGCAACCGGGCGAACTTGGCGATGTCGTGGGTGACCAGGTCCAGCTCGGTCCCCTCGTGCTGCCACATCCGCTCCACCGTCTCCGGCCCGTAGCGCAGCCCGGCCAGCTCGCTGGTGGCCAGCAGGTGCACCCCGCGCAGGTCGACGTCGGAGTCCTGGGACGGGAAGCCGTACAGGTGCGCGCCGGAGACGGTGGCGAACACCAGCGGCCGGTCCTGTTCCGCGACGACACCTGCCAGCACGGTGGTGTCCAGGTCTTGCAAGCTCACGTCAACTCTCCTTCCACGGACCGTCGACGCACCGAGACCAGCCAGCGTTCCACCGCGGCCCGATCCGGCATCGGCGGCAGCGGGCTGTTCGCCTCGGCCAGCTCGATGTCGGCCTGCGCCCCGATCACCCTGGTGCGCACCGACTCCCAGTCCCTGGCCCCGGACTTGATCTCCAGCAGCTCGTCCCGGAACGGCTCGGCGTCGATGCTCAGCTCGCCGGTGCGCACCAGGTGCTCGCACACCAGCAGCAGCCGCAGCCCGTGCATGATCTGCTTCCACTTCGGGTCCCCGCCCTCGGCCATCGAGGCCTGGGCGCGGAGGAACTGCTGCTCGGTGGCCTTGCGGAAGGTCTTCACCGCGCGCAGCGACAGGAACGCGGGCAGCAGCGCGCGCAGCTCCGCGCCCGCCGTGCCGCACTGCTCGACCTGCCCGGAGGCCAGCACGTCCAGCACGGTCGGGTTGGCCTTGAGCGCGAGCAGGCAGAAGTGCTCGACCTCCCAGCTCAGCCGCTCCGGCTCCGGGCCCTCCACGCTGTCCGGCGGCTTCACCAGGCCCCAGAACAGCTCGGTCGGCGCGACGTAGACCCCGCGCCGGTCCAGGTCGGAGTCCGGCCCGGCCAGCCCGTAGGCCCGCGAGCCGACCACCGTGGACAGGATCGTGTGCTCCCGCACCAGGTCCAGGACGATCACAGCCGCGGGTCCACTGGCTCGGACTCCAGCGCGAGCACCGCGAACACGCACTCGTGCACCCGCCACAGCGGTTCGCCCGCGGCCAGCCGGTCCAGGCCCTCCATGCCGATGGCGTACTCGCGCAGCGCCATCGACCGCTTGCCGGCGATCTTGCGCTGGCGCACCCGCTTCAGGTTGGCCGGCTCGGTGTAGTCCGGTCCGTAGATCAACCGCAGGTACTCCCGGCCACGCACCTTCAAACCCGGCTGCACCAGTCCTCGCTTCCCCCGGCTCAGGTTCGCCGCCGGTTTGACCACCATGCCCTCGCCCCCGGCCGCGGTGAGCTCCTCCCACCACGCGACGGCCCTGGCGACCGACTCCGGGTCCTCGGCATCCACCGCGATGGTGCGGGTGGCGGTGAACAGTCCGGGCGCCGCCGAGATCATCTTGTCAGCCTGCGCCAGGTGCCAGGCGTGCGCGGTGCGCGCGTGGTTGCGGCCCTGCGAGGCGAGCAGCTGGAACGGGGCCAGCCGGATGCCGGCCAGATCCTCGGTCGGCCAGCAGTAGCGCTGGTGCACAGCCTCGAACGCGGTGGCGTTGGCCAGCCGGGACTCGGTGCGCGCCAACAGTTCCGCCACGTCCAGCCCGCGTCCGGCGGCCTGCCGCAACACCGCCGCGGCCGTCGGCAGCGCGGCGGTGGCGGCCGCGCCGACCGCGGCGTACTGCTCGCGGAT
>NZ_JBSFUA010000027.1:0-111692 GCF_053591555.1 Crossiella sp. NPDC003009
GGTTGCGGGGCTGAGCAGGCTGCCGACTCAAGACCCAGCGTGCTCGCGGTCCTCTCGTCTTCTCCGCACGACCTTCCGACAGCGAACCACATCCCGCCGAGCAGCCGCCGTCACGTTGCGAGGCTTTGGTTGCGCGCCTGTGAGCGTCTGCTCGGCGGGATGCGGTGCGCGGTCTCCAGGCCGTACGGAGAAGACGAGAGGCCCGCTTTGTGGGTTTTCACCCCGCCTTGTACCGCCGGCGCTGGTCACTCCGCGTGTCCTGATCGACACCCGACCGCAACCGCTCACCCGACCCCCGTCGTTGAGCCTTCAGCCGCCTTTAGTTAGCCTCACCTTAGTTGAGGTGCGCGAATGACGGAGGGGGCAAGCGGTGGTCTCGGCTGGTCGCGTCACCCGCAGTGCGGGGCTGGTCGTGGCTGTGGGCTTGCTGGTGCTGGTGTGCCTGCTCAGCATCGCCGTCGGCGCCAGGAGCATTCCGCTGCCCGAGGTCTGGCAGGCCCTCTGGACCCGGGACGGCTCCACCGAGTCCCTGGTCATCCACGACCTGCGCATCCCGCGCACCCTGATCGGCCTCGGCGTCGGCGCCGCCCTGGGGCTGGCCGGCGCGCTCATGCAGGCGCTGACCCGCAACCCGCTCGCCGACCCCGGCCTGCTCGGCGTCAACCTCGGGGCCTCGGCCGCCGTGGTGATCGGGATCGGCTGGTTCGGGGTGGGCAGCGCCTCCGGTTATGTCTGGTTCGCCTTCGCTGGTGCGGCGGTGGCCTCGGTGCTGGTGTTCCTGCTCGGGTCGGCGGGGCGGCGGGCGGCGACGCCGGAGCGGCTGGTGCTCTCCGGGGTGGCCATCAGCGCGGTGCTCAGTGCGTTCATCTCCACGCTGATCCTGTTGGACAGCAAGACTTTCGACCAGTTCCGCTACTGGGTGGTCGGTGCGCTCGCCGGGCGCAAGATGGAGACCGTCTACGAGCTGGCCCCGTTCCTGCTCGTCGGGATCGTGCTCGCGCTGCTGCTCTCCCGCGCGCTCAACGCGGTTGCGCTGGGCGAGGAGGCCGGGCGCGCGCTGGGGGCCAACATCGGGCGGACCCGGTTCCTCGGCGCCATCGCGGTGACCCTGCTGTGCGGGGCCGCCACCGCGGCCGCCGGGCCGATCGGGTTCGTCGGGCTGGCCGTGCCGCACATGGTGCGCGGGTTCACCGGACCCGACCAACGCTGGCTGCTGCCCTACTCCACCATCCTCGCGCCCGTGCTGCTGCTCTCCGCCGACATCCTCGGCCGGGTGCTGCTCGCGCCGGGCGAACTGGAGGTCGGCGTGGTCACCGCCTTCCTCGGCGCGCCGGTGTTCATCCTGCTGGTGCGGCGCCGGAAGCTGGTGGCGGCATGACCCAGCTGGCCACCCGCCCCCGCCCGCGCCGGGTGCTGCGCAGCCGCGGCGGCTCCGTCTCGCTCCGGCTGCACGCGCGCAGCACCGCGGCCACCATCGGCCTGGTGCTGGCCATCCTGGTGATCGGCGTGCTCACGCTGACCATCGGCGAGTACGAGCTGACCGTCAGCCAGGTGCTCTCCGCGCTCGCCGGGGAGGGCGGCCGGGCCGCGCAGTACGTGATCACCGAGTTCCGGCTGCCGCGCTGGCTGACCGGCCTGCTGGTCGGCGCGGCGCTCGCGGTCAGTGGCGCGATCATGCAGAACCTGGCCCGCAATCCCTTGGGCAGCCCCGACTTCATCGGCTTCACCACGGGCGCGGCCACCGGCGGCATCCTGATGGTGCTGGCCGGGGCGGGCGCGGCGCAGCTGGCCTTCGGCGCGATCGCGGGCGGGGTGCTGACCGCGCTGGCCATGTACCTGCTGGCCTTCACCAAGGGCGTGCACGGCTCCCGGCTGGTGCTGGTCGGCGTCGGGGTCAACGCGATCCTGATCGCGGTCAACTCCTACCTGATCAGCCGCGCCAGCCTGCGCGACGCCACCGCCGCGCAGGCCTGGCTCACCGGCAGCCTCAACTCCCGTGGCTGGGAGCACGTGCTGCCGGTGACGGTCGCGCTGGCCCTGCTGCTGCCGATCGCCTTCGCCTACGGCCGCAGGCTTTCCCTGCTGGAGATGGGCGACGAGGCGGCCAGCTCGCTCGGCGTGCCGGTGCAGCGCAGCCGGGCCATCCTGATGATCACCAGCGTCGCGCTGGCCGGCGTCGCGGTCGCCTCGGCCGGGCCGATCGGGTTCGTGGCGCTGATGGCGCCGCAGCTGACCCGGCGGCTCACCAAGGCCGCCTCCGCGGTGTTGCTGCCGACCGCGCTGATGGGCGCGTTCGTGGTCTCCCTCAGCGACTTCGCGGCGCAACGGTTCTTCTCCCCGGTGGCGGTGCCGGTCGGGGTCATGACGGCGGCGGTCGGCGGGGTCTACCTCGCCTGGCTGCTGGCCACCGAATGGCGAGGAAGGTAGATCGGACCATGGCTGTGGAACGCACCGAACCCCGGCTGCACGCCGAGGATCTCACCCTGGCCTACGAGGCCCGGATCGTGGCCGAGGGACTCGGCGTGCGCATCCCGGACGGGTCCTTCACCGTGATCGTCGGCCCCAACGCCTGCGGCAAGTCCACCTTGCTCAAGGCGCTGTCCCGGATCCTCAAGCCCAAGGCCGGGTCCGTGCTGCTCGACGGCGCCGCGATCTCCTCCTACCCGGCCAAGGAGGTGGCGCGGCGGCTCGGCCTGCTGCCGCAGACCTCCATCGCGCCCAACGGGATCACCGTGGCCGACCTGGTCGCCCGCGGCCGCTACCCGCACCAGCGGCTGCTGCGCCAGTGGTCGCCGGAGGACGAGCTCGCGGTGTCCGAGGCGCTGCGGCTGACCGGGGTGGACGAGCTGGCCGAACGGTTCGTGGACGAGCTCTCCGGCGGGCAGCGGCAGCGGGTCTGGCTGGCCATGGTGCTGGCCCAGCAGACGCCGATCCTGCTGCTGGACGAGCCCACCACGTTCCTGGACATCGCGCACCAGGTCGAGGTGCTGGACCTGTGCGCGGACCTGCACGAGGACCGGGGGCACACCCTGGTCGCGGTGCTGCACGACCTCAACCACGCCTGCCGCTACGCCACCCACCTGATCGCCATGCGCGGCGGCCGGATCGTGGCCCAGGGCGACCCCAGGGAGATCGTCACCGCCGAGCTGGTGCAGGAGGTCTTCGGCCTGGCCTGCCGGGTGATCCCGTGCCCGGAGACCGGCACCCCGCTGGTGGTGCCCGCCCGCAGGGTCCGCGAGCAGACCCCGGTCACCGTCGTCGGCTGATCCAGTGTGGACGGTGGACCATTTGGGGCCTAAGGATCCGGTCCGAAAGACCACAGCGCCAAGCCTTGCCGCGCGGGCAGCGGTTTTGTCAGCATCGGCACCATGACCCGCCGCCCGGCCGCCGCGCTCCTGCTCGCAGGCGCGCTGCTGGCCGGGTGCGGCGCGGCCCAGCCCGGACTGGTGCAGCTGCGCTACAGCGCGGAAACCCCGGTGGCGGCGGCCGAGATCGCCGGATTCACCTGGGCCGTGCCGCGCGAACCGCGGTCGCTGGACTGGCCGCACGGCGGCGAGCCGCCTGAGGACACCGTCACCGCGAACCTGTGCGAGCCGCTGGCCGCCCTGGCCGCCGAGATCGACAACCCGGGACCGCTGACCCACGTCTACCGGCTGCGCCCCGGCGTCCGTCTGCACGACGGCACTACGCTGACCGCCGCGGACGCGGTGGCCAGCCTGCGCCGTTCAGCCGACCGGGCCTCCGGTGGCAGGCTGTCCCGCGGCTTCGACAAGGTCGAGAGCATCACCGAGACCGGCCCGCTGGAGGTCACCCTCCGGCTGCGCGCCCCCGACCCGCTGTTGAGCCGCACCCTGGCCGGGCGCGCCGGCACGGTGGCCAGCCGCGAACACCTCGCCGCCGGAGCACCGTCCACTTCGGATGGTTGCAGTGGACCGTTCCGGCTCGCCGAGTGGGTGCCCGGCTCGCACATCCTGCTGACCCGCTTCGATGGCTACTGGAACCCGGCGGCCCGCGCGCTGGCCGGCGCCGTCCGGTTCACCTTCGCCAGCGGTCCGGCGCTGGTCAACGGCCTGCTGGACGCCTCGATCGAGGGCAGCTACCTGGACAGTCCCACCGCCGTGGTCCGGCTCAGCCGCAGCCCCAGCGGCCGGGTCTACTTCGGCCACGGCAACTCCGTCGCCGCCCTGGACCCGGTGCCCGGCGGCGCGCTGGACAACCCGCGCCGCCGCCGCGCGCTGGCCCTGGCACTGGACCGCAAGGCCATCGCCCGTGAGGGGTTCGCCGGACTGGCCCAGCCCGCCGACCCACCGGTGCCCGAGGGCGGCGGCACCATCCTGGCCGCGGGCCCCAGCCCCCGGCTGCCGCTGACCGTGCTGGACGAAGCCCGCCGGCTCATCGCCGAGACCGAGCCGCTCGGCCAGGACCTGGTGATCCAGGGCGGCGGGGGAGTGGAAGCGGTCGCGACCGCCGCCGAGGTGCTCGCCGCCTGCGTCCGCATCGGCCTGCCCGCCCGCATCGGTTCGGACCAGCCGGACCTGGCACTGGTCAGCGGCGCGCCCACGCCCGCCGATCCGGCCTGGACCAGGTGGATCCCGCTGGTCCAGCTGCCGAACACGCTGTACCTGAACCACCGCATCACCGGCGCGCCCACCGGCGCGGGGTATCTCGATGAGGCCTGGGCGGCCCGGATCGGCCGCAGCAGGCACTGAGTGCGGGTCAGTGCAACGCGGCCCGCACGTCGTCGAACAGCTCGAAGGTGCGGAGCAGCCCGGTCGCGGCCAGCGGCCGGGTGACCGAGCGGGCGGTGGACACCAGGCGTAGCTTGACCGAGTTGGCCGAGGTGGAGCGTTCGAACTCCACCAGCGCGGCGAGTCCGCACGAGGCGAGGAAGGACACCCCGCTAAGGTCGAGGACCAGCAGCTTCGGCGCGGTGGCTAGTTGTTCGTCCAGCGCGGCGCGAAGACTGTCCACAGTCAGCAGGTCGACCTCGCCCACCGCGGTGAGCACCACCGCATCACCCGTGGTGCGCGAGGACAGCTGCAACATCTGCTGGCTGTCCTGCGGCTCGCCGGGTTCGTGCGTAGCTGGAATCACCCGCTCACCGTAACCCCTATGTTTGCTGAGCGACAACTAATGCGCGTCCGCTGAGCGACGTGTCCTCGATCGCCCGGACAAAACAGTCGGCCACCTCGGCGGCAGGCACCCCCCGATCCGCCACTCCCAGCGTCTCCCGGACCCACCCCGGCGCGATCAGGTTGACCCGCAACCCTCGCGGCAGTTCCGCCGCGGCCGCCGCCACGAACCCGGCCAGCCCCGCGTTGATCAACGCGCCAAAACTGGCCCCTGGCAACGGTTCGGTGAACGTGCCGCCGGTCAACGTGACCGACCCGCCGTCCCGCAACCGGGGAATCGCGGCGCGCAGCAACCGCACCTGCCCGAGCAGTTTCCCCTCCAGTCCCGTGGTGAACTCCGCCTCGTCCCCTTCGTGCACCAAAGTCAGCCCCCCGCTGGCCGCGCAACACACCACCGCGTCCAGCTCCGCCACCCCATCGAGCAACGCCACCACCGACTCCGCACGCGCCAGGTCGACCACAAGTTCACCCGACCGAGAAGCGCCCAGCACCGAATGCCCCCGCGCCCGCAACGCCCGCGCCACGGCCGTCCCGATGGTCCCGGACGCCCCCACCACCAACACCTTCACCAGACCTCCAACTCCGGCCAACGCGGCGCTCGCACCGGCGTCTCGGCCGCCATCGCTCTCGTCCAACACTCCCTCGATCGTGGCCGCCGACGGGTGGGCGTGCCTGCCCCTGTCAGGTGCAGGATGCTGACGGCATGGACACGGTGCTGGGCGAGTTCCTGCGGTCGCGCCGGGCGCGGCTGACGCCGGCCGCGGCCGGACTCACCGACTACGGCGACCGGCGGCGCGTGCCGGGGCTGCGCCGCGAGGAGCTGGCCCAGCTGGCCGGGGTGAGCGTCGGCTACTACACCCGCCTGGAACAGGGCCTGAACCACAACGCGTCCGAGTCGGTGCTGGACGCGCTGGCCGCCGCGCTGCGCCTGGACGCCGACGAACGCGCCCACCTGCACACCCTGGCCCGCCCCAGGCCCAAGGCCGGCCGTAGGCACGGCCCGGAACACCTCCAGCCCCACCTGCGCAGCCTGGTAAGCACGGTCAACCTGCCCGCGCTGATCCTGGGCCGTCATACTCACGTGCTGGCCTGGAACCCGCCGGCGCACACCCTGCTGGCCGCCCACCTGGACTTCCGCGCCCCCGAGGACCCGGCCACCCGCCCCAACTGGGCCAGGCTGTTCTTCCTGGACCCGCGCCTGCGCGAGCTGTTCGGCGACTGGGCGGACAAGGCCAAGGACACCGTGGCCGATCTACGGCAGATCGCCGGGCGCGACCGCGGCGACCCGGGACTGGCCAGGCTGATCGACGAGCTGACCCGGTGCAGTCCCGAGTTCGCCGAGCTGTGGTCCGGCCACCCGGTGCGCGGCTGCGCCAGCCACACCAGGGAGTACCGGCATCCGCGGGTTGGCCCGCTCGTCCTGGCCGACGACCTGCTGACCCTGCCGGACACCGACGGTCAGCGGCTGGCGCTCTTCCACGCCGAGCCCGGGTCGGCATCGGCGGCCGCGTTGGCGCTGCTCAGCGGTACTGCCCGGCGCGCCGGGGAGGTGCTTGCGGTATGACAAATGCTTAAGGTTAGAATCCTTGCCTCATGGCAAAGAACTGGTTGGGTTAGCTCGCGGAGGGTGGGAATGCGATGGCTGCTAGGCCGTGTCCTCCCGCTGTGCTTCCAGCCCACCGGACGCCGAGTGGAAGCTGGCGAGCCCGTGCAGCAGCGCGGTCTGCTCAGCCGGGTTCATGGCCCCCAGCACCCGTCCCAGCTCGGCCTGTCGCGCGCCCCGCAGCTGCTCCAGCAGCCGGGAACCGTCCTTGGTGAGTTCCAGCGACACCTCTCGCCGGTCCGCCAGGTTCGATCGCCGCGCCAGCAGTCCCGCGGCCTGCAGCCGGTCGCACAACCGGCTCGCCGAGGACGGGATCGCACCGAGCTCCTCGGCCAGCTTGCCCAGCGTGATCGACTGGTGCCGCTCGACGACGACCAGCGCGCCCAGCTGCGAGGCCGAAACCTTCGGGTGGACACTCTCCGCGGCGCGCCCCCACACGATGACCAGTGTTTCCGCCGCAGCCTCCACCGCGGCCGCAAGCTCGGCCGGACGGTGACTGTGGTTCCGAACCAGGGCTTTACTCCACTCAGGCAGGTGTCGTGACATGCGAACCAACCGTCTCGCCTTCGCTGAGCGTGCCATGCTCTGCGCCCCGGCGCACGATCTGGGTGATGTCCTGGCAGACATTCTCCACACTGAGTATGGGGCCACCAGCACTGAGGTGTTCCTCGCCGACTACCGGATGCTCGCCCTGCAGCCGCTGCGCGCGGAGAACCCGGCCCCGATGGCCATCGCGGGCACCCCGGCCGGCCTGGCCTTCGGCGGCCAGGAGCCGGTGCGCCGAACCGAGGGCGCCGAGGAGGTCTGGTACCTGCCGATGACGGTGCGTGGCGACCGCTTCGGCGTGCTGCGGGTCACCTTCGCCGACCCGTCCGACGACGACACCGCCGAGGAACTGACCGACCTGGCGCACGCCGCGACCCAGGCCTTCCAGGTCGCCGAGGCCGCCACCGACCGCTTCCGCCTGGCCCGCCGAGCCGAACGCCTGACCCTGGCCGCCGAGATCCAGTGGCAGCTGCTCCCCGGCCGGGGCCTGGACCGCGAGGAGTTCAGCCTGGCAGGCCAGCTCGAACCGGCCTACGCCGTCCGCGGCGACAACTTCGACTGGACCGCCGACGCCGACGCCCTGACCATCGCCGTCACCAACGGCATGGGCGAAAGCGTCGACGCCGCCCTGCTGACCAGCCTGGCCATCAACGCCCTGCGCAACGCCAGGAGAGCGGGCGTCAGCCTCCCCGACCAGGCGGCCCTGGCCGACCAGGCCATCTGGTCCCAGTACGGCGGCCGCCAGCACGTCTCCACCCTGCTGCTCCACCTGGACATCGCCGACGGCCGGGTCACCGCCATCGACGCCGGCTCGCCCCGGATCTGGCGCCTCCGCGATGGCGAGGTCGAACCCGTGCACCTGGAGCCCCAACTCCCGCTGGGCATGTTCGACAGCACCGTCTACGTCGAACAGGAGTTCAACGTCCGCCCCGGCGACCGCCTGTTCCTGCTCAGCGACGGCATCTTCGAGTCCGTCTACGAAGGCCGCCGCTACGCCGACAACCTGGAACGCATGCTCCGCGCCACCGCCAGCCTTCCCCCGGGCGAGGCGATCCGGGCGCTGCTGCACGACCTGCGCGCCTTCTGCCAGGACCAGTACCTGGACGACGACGCGGTGGGCGTCTGCCTGGACTGGACGGGGAAGGACTAGCGACCGCAGGGCGAAGCCCGCGAGCAGGCGGCGGGCTGGCTTTTCAAAACCTGTCCGAAGTCTTGAGGTTCCCCATGCCCGTCAACCTGGAGAAAACTAACCACATCCCAGCCCACGGACGCACACAGCAACCGCCGCCAAGGCCACGCAACGCAAGGGCGGCCGTGGGCTGGGATGTGGTTTGATTTCGGAAGGTTGACGGGCATGGGGAACCTCAAGACCACGCCTGCGTCTTGGCCTTTGACTTTGATTTTCCCCCCCATGCTTTGATCTCTGCCCGTCCGGCGAGGACGCTCTTGACTTTGATCTTCGCTTGAAAACCTAAGATCAAAAGCAAAAGAATGTCCTCGCCGGACGGGCAGACCCCCGGAGGGGTTGACAAGTCAAAAGCCGGGACGAGCAGGTTGCGGGGCGGGGTTTGGGTTGCCGACTCAAGACCCAGCGTGCTCGCGGTCCTCTCGTCTTCTCCGCACGACCTTCCGACAGCGAACCACATCCCACCGACCAGCCGCCGTCACGCTGCGAGGGTTCGGCGGCGGTTGCTGTGAGCGTCTGCTCGGCGGGATGCGGTTAGCAGTCTCCAGGCCGTACGGAGAAGACGAGAGAACCTCTTCGTGGGTTTTCACCCCGGCCCAACTACACCAATCCGTTCAAATGCGCGTACACCACCGCATGTACCCGATCCCGCAATCCCAGCTTCGCCAATATTCGCGACACATGCGTCTTCACCGTCTCATCCCCCACGTGCAATGCCGTCGCGATCTCCGCATTGCTGTGCGCCCGGGCCATCAGCAGCAACACTTCCCGCTCCCGAGCCGTCAGCGAGTCCAACCCGGGTGCCGACGCGGGCGGCGCGATGCTCCCCGCGAACCGGGAGATCAACCGCTGCGTCACCGACGGATCGATCAACGCGTCCCCGCGCGCCGCCACCCGGATCGCGGTCAGCAGCTCCTCCGGCGGCAAGCTCTTCAACAGGAACCCGCTCGCCCCCGCGCGCAGTGCCCGGTACACGTACTCGTCGTTGTCATAAGTCGTCAGCACCACGACTTTGGTCCGGTTGTCGGGCGCGGCCAGGATCGCCTCGGTGGCGCTCAAGCCATCCACCTTCGGCATCCGGATGTCCAGCATCGCCACATCCGGGCGCAACCGGGCCACCTCGGCCACTGCCGCGCGGCCGTCCGCCGCCTCGCCGACGCATTCCAGGTCCGGTTGTGTGGTCAACAGCGCTCGCAGTCCGGATCGCAGCATCGCGTGGTCGTCGGCCAGCAGTACCCGCACCGTCACGCCCGGACCTCCAGTGGCTCCAACGGAAATGTCACCGAGGTCTGCCAAGTTCGGCCGTCCTCGGTGACGCCGTAGGTGGTGACTCCGTCGAACATGCCTGCCCTGCTCCGGATGCCGGCCAGGCCGCGTCTGCCGCTGGACTCCGGGTCGCGGGTCGTCTTGGCGGCCACCGTGTTGCGGGTGGTCAGCTCCAGGGCGCCCTCGCGGAACTCCAGTGCCACGTCGACTCCGCGAGAGTCGCCGTGCCGCAGGGCGTTGGTGAGCATCTCCTGGATGATCCGGTACAGCGTGATGCCCAGGGAGTCCGGTACCGCGCGGGGTTCGCCGCCGGTGCGCAGGCGGGCCGGGATGCCTGCCGCGCGTACGCCGTCGAAGAGTTCGTCCAGGTTGTCCAGGCCTGGTTGGCGGGCGCCGTCCAGGTTGTCGCCGTGCAGCAGGTCCAGCAGGTGGCGCAGGTCGATCATGGCGGACTGGCTGGCGGTTTCCACCGCGCTCAGGGAGCTGGCCACGGCCTCGGCGCCGGGGGCCAGGTTCAGGCGGGCGGCGCCGGCGTGCAGGTTGATCGCGCTGACGTGGTGGGCGATCACGTCGTGCAGGTCCCTGGCGATGGCGCTGCGCTCCTTGGCGATCGCCTGTGCCATGGCCTCTTCGGCGTCCCGGCGTTCCCGTTCGGCGCGCTGTTCCAGCTCGGCCAGGTGGGCGCGGCGAGCCGTGGTGTAGCGGCCGACCAGCCAGGGCAGCACCGCGCCGGAGAGCACCGCCACCGGCCACAGGTGCCAGACCTCGGGGCGGCGCATCAGCTGGACGGCCACCCTGCTGATCACCAGCACGCCCAGCGCGGTCCACGCGTGCCAGCCGGAAAGCCAGGCCCCGGCCCGATATCCGGCGATCATCAGGCCCGCGTCGTTGCCGTGCACCGGCAACATCGCCGCGGTCATGTGCACGATTCCGTGCAGGGCGGCCATGATCCCGGAGTTCCGGGCCGGGCCGGCCAGGCCGGCGTCGGCCAGCACGATCGCACCCAGCATCACCCAGGTGTCCCAGGTGGTGGCGCAGCCGGTGAGCAGGAACAGCACCGAGTCGGTCAGCAGGGCCACCGCCGCGACCAGCACCGACTGCCGGGACAGCGACCGGCTCGGCTCGTCGGTGGTCAAGCGCATCGCACCGCTCCTTCCCCTGGGCCACGGCAGCGGACCCTGAGATGATCCGGCACCGTCCCCCGGCGCCGAGTCCCCCGTGTGGGGGAGGCCGGATCACCCGCCGCCGTGACGCCCCCGGCCCCCGGCCGACCCTAACGTCCAGCGGCGATGGACATCTCCGCGAACCGGCGGCGCGGCGCGCTGGTCACCCTGCTCTGCGCGCTCGGGCTGCTGCTCGGCGCCGGTGCCGCGCACGCCGACGGCGCGGACCGCGGCGCGGACATCCAGGTCGCGCAGACCCTCGGCGAGCGTGAGCTGACCGTGGTGATCCGCGCGGTCGAACCGGTGCCGGGGCCGGTGCACGTCGACGTGGTCACGCACGCCGGCAGTCCGCCCGGCGAGCTCGCGCTGCGGCTGTCCAGCTCGGGCGTGCGGTTCAGCGCGACCCGCGTCCGCCTGGGCGCTGTCCCGGGTTTCCACCGCGCCACACTGAGCGTGGACCGCGCCGGGCCGTGGGAGCTCGCCGTCGACGACGGCAGCCGCACCGCCACCATCCCGTTCGTGGTGCCCGCAAAAGTCAAGTCCCCAGCGGAGAACACCGTCTACGGCGGGTTCGTCGCCGCCGGGATCCTGTTGCTGGTGGCCCTGTTCCTCGCCCTGCGCGGCCACGCCCTGATCGCGCTGGCCCCGGCCGCGGGCCTGGTCGCCGCGCTCGCGGTCGCGGTCACCGCGGCGCTGCTGTCGGCCACCGTGCCGCCGCCGCCCGCGCCCGGCTCGGTGCAGGACCCGACCTACGACAGCGTCGCCGACCCCTACGCCCGCACCCAGCAACCTGCCGTCGACCCGGCCCGGCCACCGGTCACCGTGCTCGCCGACCAGGTCGGCGAGGACCTGCGGCTCACCCTCGCCGACAGCGCCACCGGCCAGCCCGTTGACGACCTGCTGGTGCACGACAACGCCTTGGTGCACCTCGCGGTGGTCTCGCCGTCGGGTCGCCTGTGGCACCTGCACCCGATCCGGGTCGGCCCCGGCGACTACCGCGCCCGGCTGATCGCGCCGGAGACCGGCCGCTACGCCGTGGCCGCCGAGCTCGCCCGGCGCGGCGGCGGCCGCCAGCTGGCCCGGACCTCGGTGCGCCTCAACGAGATCGCGCCCAGCACCGCCCAGCTGGAACCGGTCGAGCTGCACCGGCGGATCGAAGCGGCAGGCACGCCGAGCACGCTCACCGCCCGCTTCGGCACCGCGGATCTCCAGCCCTGGCTGGGCATGCTGGGCCACCTCATCGTGGTCGGGCCGGTGCGCGGGGAGATCGCGGACGCCCCGGTGTGGGCGCACGTGCACTCGATGATCCCGCCGACACCCGGGCAGCCGGGCAAGCCGGATGAGAGCGTGGCCGCCTACGGCCCGGACGTGCCGTTCACCTACACCTTCCCGCTACCCGGCCGCTACCTGGTGTGGGGGCAGGCCGAACGCGGCTACGCGGTGCGCACGGTCGCGGCGGAGATCACCGTGCCGGAGGCGGCCCGATGAAGAAGGTGGTTCTCCTTGCCGCGGCGGGACTTCTGCTGCTCGGCGGGGCGCTGTTCGTGTGCTGGCCGCGCGCCGGGGCCGGGGCCACCACCGCCCAGCAGAGCACGCCCAAGCACACCGTGGCGCTGTCCATCGCCGACCCGAAACCCGGCGACAACACCGTCACCCTGGCCGTCACCGACCGCGAGGGCAGGCCCGCCGCGGTGGACCGGGTCAGCCTGGAGCCGGTGATGCCGCAGATGGGCCACGCGCTCGCCCCGGTCGGCGCGCAGGCCGAGGCACCCGGCCGGTTCCGGGCGCACGGGTTCCTGTTCCACATGTCCGGTCCCTGGCAGCTGACCGTGGTGCTGCACGGGGCCGCCGGCACCGACCGGGTTGTTTTTCCCTTGCTGGTCAAGTGAAAGGGACACCAATGGAGACGACCGCGCCGAAAGGGTTGGTAGCGGCCGGTTTTGTGCTCGGCGGCAGCCTGCTCTCGCTGACCGGGCTGACCTGGGACATCCAGTGGCACAGCGATGTCGGTCCGGACACCTTCTTCACCCTGCCGCACCTGTTCCTGTACTCCGGCAGCGCGATCGCCGGTATCGCCAGCCTGGTGGTGGTGCTGCTGACCACCGCGGCCCAGCGCGGCGGCCGGCCGGTGGATCCGCTGGTCGGTGGCCGCGCGGTGGGCGTGTTCGGGCGCACCTTCGCCGCCCCGGTCGGCTACCTGATCTGCGGGCTGGGCGCGGCCTCGTTCCTGCTGTACGGCCTGTGGGACCAGTGGTGGCACTCGCTGTACGGCTTCGACGCGGTGATCGCCTCGCCACCGCACATCGGCCTGCTGCTGTCCATCTCCATCACCATGATCGGCGCGGTGATGGTGTTCGCGGTCGCCCGGTCCTACCGCTGGGGCGCGATCGGCACCCTGGTCGGCCTCGCCGTGCTGCTCGCCTTCAGCACGGTGATCACCATCGGCCTCGGCGAGCTGCCCGCCGCCCCGGTCAACCCGATCGCCACGGGCACCGCGTTCCTGTGCGTGCTGGTGGTGATCATCGGCGCGAGAGTGCTGGACCGGCCAGGTGGCGCGATCGGCGTGGCCGCGGTGCTGGCGGTGTTGCAGGCGGTGTTCTGGTGGTTCTCGCCGTGGGCGGCCAAGACCTACGCGGACGCGATTGGGCTGCCGGTGCGCGACTTCGTCAGTGAGGTGCCGGGCATGCCCTCGCTGTGGCCGATCTGCCTGCTGCTGGTCGGCGGTGGGCTGGAGCTGTGGCTGGCCGCGGCGCGGCGCGGCGGTGCTCGGCTGACCAGGGTGGGCGCGCTGGCGGGGGGAGTGGCGGGGCTGGTGGTCGGCGGTCTCGCCCCGGTGCAGGCCTCGCTGTTGCGCGGGCTCGCGCTGCCGGGCGCGGAAGTGTTGGTCAGCACCGCGATCGCCAGCCTGGTGCTCGGCGTGCTCGGGGGATTCCTGGGTGTGCGGTTCGGCGGGATGCTGCGGCAGCTCGCCCCGGTGCGGGAAGGGTGAACGGAATGCGCAGGACACTGGCCGCGCTGCTGGGCGCGATCGGACTGCTGGTCGGCTCGGCCGCGCCGGCACTGGCCTACGAGCCGGTGAACGTGGTGCACGCCGAGCCAGTCCAAGCTGGGCCGTACAAGCTGACGGTCGGGTTCAGCACCTGGCCGGTGAAAGCCTTGCAGTCACTGGACTTCAGCTTCATGCCCGAGGGCGGCATCCAGGGCCGCACCGGCACGCTGAGCATCATGGGGCCAGGCGTGAGCCGGGAACGCCCCCGGCCGCTGGTGCGGCACCCGCGCAAGCGGGAGGTGTGGGGACTGGACGTGCAGAGCCTGCCCAGCGAGGGCGACTGGACGTTCAAGTTCACCGTCAACGGCGCCGAGGGCTCCGGCACGGGGCAGCTGACCCTGCCCGTGCTGGAGCAACCCGGCCCGCCGATGGCGCTGAGCTGGTCGATCAGCACCCTGCCGCTGTTCGGTCTGGTGGCACTATTGGTGATCGCTTGGCGCCGCAGCACACCCGAAGCGGCGCCCGCGCCCGGCTAGCGCCGGATCTTCCGCAGCAGCAACAACACTACGAGCACCGCGAGGCCGCCGAGGGCCAGCGGCACGAACTCGGCGGCCTTGTGCATCTTCTCCTCGGCCCGCCGGTTCAGCTCGTCCACGGTCTGCCCGAGCTGCGCCCGGGTGTGCTCGACCTGGTGCTGCAGTTCCTCAACCTGGTCGGTGCCGCTCATCGCAGCGTCCCTTCCTGGATCAGCTCCATGTCCTTGCGCACGTTGGCCCGTGCCTGCTCAGGGATCGGCGGCACGGCCCGCTTGAGCTGCGCGCGCCCGGCCAGCGCCAGAATCCCGGCGATCACCAGGATCCCCGCCCCGACCACAAGTGCGGACGCCCACGGCACCAGCACCGTGGCCAGCAACAACACCAGCCCCGCGATCACCGCCGCCAGTCCGTACAACGCCAGCAACCCAGCCGCGCCGGCCAGCCCCGCGCCGACCCCGGCCTTCTTGCCCTTCTCCTGCAGTTCGGCCCTGGCCAGCGCCATCTCTTCCCGGACAAGCGTGCTGACCTGCTCCGTCAAGCTCTTGACCAGCTCTCCAGTGGACCGCTGGTCAGCGTGCTCCACAACGGGTCTCATCCTCCGCGCTCCTTCCAGCGACTGCAATCGGAGTAACCCCAGGGCGCGAAGCGAAACCCCCCGTTTCCGCAGGCAGCATCCGGGGCACTGCCAGCACATGGAGACCATCGAACCCACACCCTTACGCCGCGCCTCCGCGACCGCAGCCGACGAGGGCCGAGCCACGCCCGAACAACTGCACGCGGAGGCGCTGGCAGCGTGCCTGTGGCATGCCGTGACCGAGGCCGCCGGGAGGCTGAAGCTGGAGCCGGGGGAGTTCACGGTGGAGGTGGAGTCGCAGATCGCCAGCGGCTTGAACGGTGAGTACAGCGTTGAGGTGGTGGCGAAGGTTGCGGTGCCGGGGCTCGATGAGAGGGACAGCCACCGGTTGGTCCGGGAAGCGGATCGCTTGTGGCCGTATACCAGCGGCAACTGGGGACGGATCGCGATCAGAGTTGGACTTGTCGATAGTGAACATTAATCGAGCGGTGAGTTTTGTGATTTTGTTTGGGGGGAGGCCATGCCTTAAGCTAGCCCGGCGATTGGGCAGGCCTGCGGCGCCTGCCCCTTCAGCCCAATGTGGCATGGCCTAGGGGCCCCAAACCAAATCGCAAAACTCACCGAGCAGCGCGAACAGGTTGCGATAGCCATATCGCGGACCAGCGGTAGATTCTATGATTTGGTTTGGGGTCCCTAGGCCATCCCTGATTGGGCTGAAGGGGCAGGCTGGTGAGGCCTGCCCAATCGCTGGGCTAGCTTACGGGATGGCCTCCCCCCAAACAAAATCACAGAATCTACCGTTCGCTTATGGTGATGCTGTTCCTGGCGATCCTGAAGCCCACATCGTCGATGGCGTAGGTGGGATGGCTCTTGCGGCGCACTCCCGCTCGGACGCTCCAGTGTTCGTCCAGCCAGCCGCCGCCTCTGAGGACTCGGTAGCTGCCATAGACCTCTGGGTCGTACAGGTCCCAGCACCATTCCCAGACGTTGCCGAGCATGTCGTGCAGGCCCCAGGCGTTGGGCTGCTTCTCGCCTACTGGGTGGACTTGTTCGTTAGAGTTGTCGCGGTGCCAGGCTATGTCGTCCAGGTTGCCGTATCTGGGGGCTTTTGTTCCTGCTTGGCAGGCGTATTGCCATTCGGCTTCAGTGGGGAGTCTGTAGCCGGTTGCGGTTTTGTCCCATTCGATGTTTTCACTGTCAAGATGGTATGCTGGAGTTAGTCTTTCTTGGTGCGAGAGTTTGTTGCAGAAGGTGATCGCGTCCCGCCAGGAGACTGATTCCACCGGGAGGTTTTCGCCCTTGGTGGTGCTTGGGCGGGTGCCGGTGACTTCCGCGTACTGGGACTGGGTGACCTGGTGGGTGGCGATTTGGTATGGGGCCAGGTCGACCTGCCAGGTTTGCTGGGTTCGGCGGTCGGTGAGGGTTACCTGTCCTGGGGGGACGGCGATCAGCTTCATGGTCAGAAGGTGCGGATCACGGCGAAGGACTCCGGGGGGAGGAGGAGGGTTTCGCCGGGTTCCACCGGTGCGGAGGACAGCAGGACGGTGGTGGACGGGTAGGGGAGCTCGGTGGGGGTGGCGGCCAGGTTGACTGCTACCCGGAGGTCTCCCCGGTGCATGACCAGCCAGCGTTGTTGTTCGTCGTAGTCGATCTGGAGGCGGTCCAGGCGGGGGTCGGACAGTGCTGGGTGGTCGCGGCGGAGGTGGATCAGGTTGCGGTACAGGGTGAGCAGGGTTGCGTGGGGTGGCTGGGCCAGCTCTGACCAGTCCACTGTGGACTGTTCCAGGGTTTCTGGGGCCATGGGGTCCGGGACGTCTTCGGCGGACCAGCCGTGGTCGGCGAACTCGCGGCGGCGGCCGGTGCGGACCGCTTCGGCCAGGGCCGGGTCGGGGAAGGTGGCGAAGAACTGCCAGGGGGTGTTGGCGCCCCATTCCTCGCCCATGAACAGCATGGGGGTGTACGGGCCGCACAGGACCAGGGCGGCGCCGCAGGCCAGCAGGCCGGGGGACAGGGTGGCCGAGAGGCGGTCGCCGGTGGCGCGGTTGCCGATCTGGTCGTGGTTCTGCAGGTAGGCCAGGAAACGGTGGCCGGACTGGCGGTGCGGGTCGATCGGGCGGCCGTGGGTGCGGCCGCGGAAGGAGGACCAGGTGCCGTTGTGGAAGAAGGCTTCCCGCAGGGTGCGGGCCAGGGACTCCAGGGAACCGAAGTCGGCGTAGTAGCCCTGGCGTTCGCCGGTGAGGGTGGTGTGCAGGCAGTGGTGGATGTCGTCGGCCCACTGGGCGTGCAGGCCCAGACCGCCGGCCTCGCGTGGGGTCACCAGGCGGGCGTCGTTGAGGTCGGACTCGGCGATCAGGGTCAGCGGGCGGCGCAGGTGTGCGGACAGCGACTCCACCTCCACCGCCAGCTCCTCCAGCAGGTGCGTGGCGCGGCGGTCGGACAGGGCGTGCACCGCGTCCAGGCGCAAGCCGTCCACGTGGAAGTCGCGCAGCCAGGACACCGCGTTGTCGATGACGTAACGGCGGACCTCGCCGGAGTCCGGGCCGTCCAGGTTGAGCGTCGGACCCCAGATCGTCTCGCCGGCGAAGTACGGGCCGAACCGGTCCAGGTAGGCCCCGGACGGGCCAAGGTGGTTGTAGACCACGTCCAGGATGACGCCCAGGCCCTTGCCGTGGCAGGCGTTCACGAACCGCTTGAAGCCGTCCGGGCCGCCGTAGGACTCCTGCGTGGCGTACCAGAGCACCCCGTCGTAGCCCCAGCCGTGCGGGCCGTCGAAGGAGTTGACCGGCATCACCTCCACGAAGTCCACGCCCAGCTCCACCAGGTGGTCCAGGCGTTCGATCGCGGCGTCGAAGGTGCGGCCGGGGGTGAACGTGCCGATGTGCAGCTCGTAGATCACCGAGCCCGGCAACGCCCGGCCGGTCCAGTTCTGGTCGGTCCAGGCGAAGTCGTGCCGGTAGACCCTGGACAGCCCGTGCACGCCGTCCGGCTGGCGCAGCGAGCGCGGATCGGGCAGCGCAGTCGGATCGTTGTCGAGCAGGAAGCCGTAGTCGTTGCCGGACAACGGTTCCGCCGATCGCCACCAGCCGTCCTGGTGGCGGCGCAGGTCGTGCTCGGCGCCGTCGAGGCGCAGCCGGACCCGCTCGGACTTCGGCGCCCAGACGCTGAACTCGCTCATGACCGCACCAGCAGCGCCACCGGGTACGGGGACAGCAGCTCGGCCAGCCGGGGGCAGCCGGAGACCTCACGGCCGGTCAGCGCGTCCGTCCACGAGCCCTCGCCGATCGGTAGTGGCAGCACCGTGGACCGCCAGCCACCGGCCGCGCCCAGCCCCACCGGCAACCGGGTCGCCACCGCCACCAAGTTCAGCTCCGGCCCGCGCGCGAACACCAGCGCGTGCTCAGCGGAGGGACCCTCGGCGTCCAGCGGCCGGTAGCCGGTGAACAGCTCCGGCCGGTCCCGGCGCAGCCGCAGCACCCGGGAGGTCAGCAGCAGCTTGGCCGCGCCCAGCTCGTCCACCTCCGGCAGCCAGCCGGAGTCGATGCGCGCCAACAGGTTGCGCCGCGCGGCGAAGTCCACCGGCCGCCGGTTGTCCGGGTCCACCAGGGAGAAGTCCCACAGCTCGGTGCCCTGGTACACATCCGGCACCCCCGGCCCGGCCAGCTGGATCAGCTTCTGCCCCAACGAGTTCGACCAGCCGTGCACCCGGACCGCCTGAGCGAAGGCGGCGACGTCCGCGGCCAGCTCGGTGTCGGCCAGCACCCGCTCCGGCCAGGCCGCCACCACCGCGTCGAACTCGGCGTCCGGGTCGGTCCATGAGGTGGCGACCTTGGCTTCCTTGGCCGCCTTCGCCAGGTACTCGCGCATCCGCTCCGGGCTGATCGGCCAGGCCCCCACCAGGGTCTGCCAGGCCAGCAGGTTCAGCGAGGGCTCGGGCAGCCCGGCCCGGTCGGTCCACCGGCGCACCGCACCGGCGAACTCGTCCCGCACCTCGGCCAGCACCGCCAGCCGGGCCCGCACGTCCTCCGAACGCTTGGTGTCGTGGGTGGACAGCGTGGTCATGGTGGCAGGCCAGCCCGCCTCGCGCGCGGCGTTGCGGAAGTGCAGCTCGGCCACGGACACCCCGAACCGGTCCAGCGCCCCACCCACCTCGTTCAGCGCGGCGAACCGGGTGCACCGGTAGAACGCGGTGTCCTCAACGCCCTTGGC
The DNA here is from genome assembly GCF_053591555.1 of Crossiella sp. NPDC003009. Lineage (NCBI taxonomy): Bacteria > Bacillati > Actinomycetota > Actinomycetes > Pseudonocardiales > Pseudonocardiaceae > Crossiella > Crossiella sp. NPDC003009. The sequence continues at coordinate 19,202 of NZ_JBSFUA010000027.1, forward strand.
CATCACCATGCCCGAGGTCTGCTGCACCCGCTGGGTCAGCTCGCACTCCGGATCGGTGAGCATCCGCTGACCCACCAGGCTGATCACGTCGGAGAGGTCCGGCCGGGCCATGCTCGCCGCGGCCAGCGCCGCGCACAGCGGCCCACGCCCCTCCGGCAGATAACTCCGGTAGACCCGGAAGGACGACAGCAGCTCGGCGATCCCGGCCTCCGCGCGGGCGGGGTCGAACTCCGGCAGCAGCCGGGCGATCCGCCGCACCTCCGCGGCCAGGATGGTGCCGGCCGCCCGGCGACGGCAGCCGCGCTCCACCTCGTGCACCTGCACCGGCACACCCAGTTCCGCCGCCAGCCTGGTGAACACCGGCTCGCCCTTGGGATCCACGAACACCCCGCAGATCTCCCGCAGCGCGTCATAACCCGTCGTGCCCGCCACCGGCCAGGAGGTCGGCAGCGCCTCGTCCACGCCGAGGATCTTCTCCACCACCAGCCACACCTCCGGCGCGGCCGCGCGCAGCCGCCGCAGGTAGCGGCCGGGATCGGTGAGACCGTCCGGGTGGTCGATCCGCAACCCGGTCACCTGCCCGGCGGACACCCAGCGCAGCAGCTCGCCGTGAGTGGCCTGGAAGACCTCCTCGTCCTCCACCCGCACCGCGGCCAGCTCGTTGATGTCGAAGAACCGCCGGTAGTTCAGCTCGGTGGAGGCCCGCCGCCAGTCCACCAGCCGGTAGTGCTGCCGCTCGTGCACCACCCTCGGCGAGCCCTCCTCGGTGCCCGGCGCCAGCGGGAACCGCAGGTCGCCGTAGACCAGGCAGTCCTCCTTGATCTGCAGCTCGTCCAGCGCCGCCTCGTCATCGGCCAGCACCGGGATCAGCAGCGGCCCGTGCGACCACTCCACGTCGAAGTAGTGCGCGCACGGCGAGGACTGCCCGAGCTTGAGCACGTCCCACCACCACGGGTTGGCCGCGGCGTCGGCCACCCCCATGTGGTTGGGCACGATGTCCAGCACCAGCCCCAGCCCGCGCTGGCCGAGCCTGGTGCTCAGCGCGGCCCGCCCGTCCGGCCCGCCCAGCGCCGCCGAGGGCTGGGTCGGGTCGACCACGTCGTAGCCGTGCGTGGAACCGGGGGCGGCCTGCAGCACGGGGGAGGCGTACAGCGCGCCCGCGCCCAGCTCGGCCAGGTAGTCGGCCAGTTCGGCCGCTGCGGCGAAGGTGGTCTCCGCGTTGAGCTGCAACCGGTAGGTCGAGCTGGGCGTGGTCATCGGTGGTAGCCCCCGTGTGGTGTGTGAGCTGGTCAGTCGGTGCGCTGGAGGACGAGCAGCGACCGGTCGACGACCTTGATCGTCTCCCCGCCGCGGACCGTGCGGGCCTGGGTGGGTGTGCCGCCTGCGATCACCCCGGTCACCACACCGCCGCCGGAGCCGGCCAGCGCCTCACCGGTGGCGGTGTCCAGCACGACCGCCCACTCCTGGCCGTAGTCCGAGTTGGGCACGGTCAGCTCCATCTCCCCGTCGTGGGCGTTGAAGCAGAGCAGGAACGAGTCGTCGGTGACCCGTTCGCCCCTGGCGTCCAGGTCGGTGATGCCGTCGCCGTTGAGGAAGACCATGATGCAGCGCCCGAACCCGGATTCCCAGTCCTGTTCGGTCATCTCCTCACCGGCCGGGGTGAACCAGGCGATGTCGCGCAGCTCCTCGCCCTTGCGCACCGGCCTGCCTCGGAAGAACCGACGCCGCCGGAACACCGGGTGGTCCCTGCGCAGCCGCGCGGTGGCCCTGGTGAAGTTCAGCAGGTCCACATTGGACTCCAGCAGCGACCAGTCCACCCAGGACAGCTCGTTGTCCTGGCAGTAGGCGTTGTTGTTGCCCCGCTGGGTGCGGCCGAGCTCGTCGCCGTGGGAGAGCATCGGCACGCCCTGGGCCAGGAACAGCGTGGCGATGAAGTTGCGCCGCTGCCGGGCCCGCAGCTCGTTGATCTCCGGGTCGTCGGTCGGCCCCTCGGCCCCGCAGTTCCAGGAGCGGTTGTCGTCGTGCCCGTCCCGGCCGTCCTCGCCGTTGGCCTCGTTGTGCTTGTCGTTGTAGGAGACCAGGTCGTTGAGGGTGAACCCGTCGTGCGCGGTGACGAAGTTGATCGAGGCGTACGGGCGGCGGCCGTCGTCCTGGTACAGGTCGGAGGATCCGGTGATCCGCGAGGCGAACTCGCCGAGGGTGGCCGGTTCGCCGCGCCAGAAGTCGCGCACGGTGTCCCGGTACTTGCCGTTCCACTCCGTCCACAGTGGCGGGAAGTTGCCGACCTGGTAGCCGCCGGGCCCGACGTCCCACGGCTCGGCGATCAGCTTGACCTGGCTGATGATCGGGTCCTGCTGCACGATGTCGAAGAACGCGCTCAGCTTGTCCACGTCGTAGAACTCGCGGGCCAGCGTGGAGGCCAGGTCGAACCGGAAGCCGTCCACCCGCATCTCGGTCACCCAGTACCGCAGCGAGTCCATGATCAGCTGCAGCGTGTGCGGGTTGCGCGCGTTGAGCGAGTTCCCGGTGCCGGTGTAGTCCATGTAGTGCTGCGGCTCGTCCTCCACCAGCCGGTAGTAGGCGGCGTTGTCGATACCGCGCAGTGACAGCGTCGGCCCGAGGTGGTTGCCCTCGGCGGTGTGGTTGTAGACCACGTCCAGGATCACCTCGATCCCGGCCTCGTGCAGCGCCCGCACCATCGCCTTGAACTCCTGCACCTGGTTGCCCTGTGCGGTGATCGCGGCGTAGCCGTCGTGCGGGGCGAAGAAGGCGACGGTGTTGTAGCCCCAGTAGTTGGTCAGCCCGCGCTCGGCCAGGTGGTGGTCGGTGATGAACTGGTGCACCGGCATCAGCTCCACCGCGGTGACGCCCAGCTCCTTGAAGTACTCGATCATCACCGGGTGCGCCAGCCCGGCATAGGTGCCGCGCAGCTCGTGCGGGACCTCCGGGTGCTGGATGGTCAGCCCGCGCACGTGCGCCTCGTAGATCACCGTCTGGCTGTACGGGGTGCGCGGCGGCCGGTCGCTGTTCCAGTCGAAGAACGGGTTGATCACCACCGACTTGGGCACGTGCGGCGCCGAGTCGAGGTCGTTGCGCTCCTCGTGGTCGTCGAAGCGGTACCCGAACAGGGACTCGTCCCAGTCGATCTGCCCGTCCACGGCCTTGGCGTAGGGGTCCAGCAACAGCTTGTTCGGGTTGCACCGCAGACCGTTCGCCGGATCGTGTGGTCCATATACCCGATAGCCGTACCGCTGGCCGGGTCCGACGCCCGGCAGGTAGCCGTGCCAGACGAAGCCGTCGACCTCGGGCATGCGCATCCGGGTCTCCGTGCCGTCCTCGTCGAACAGGCAGAGCTCGACCCGCTCGGCGACCTCGGAGAAGAGGGTGAAGTTGGTCCCCGCGCCGTCATAGGACGAGCCGAGGGGATAGGCGTGGCCGGGCCACGGCCGCATGGCTGCTCCAGGGTGAGTTGTCGCGGGACGACGCTGTCCTGTGGGTAATGCCCATAATCTGGCGCGACAACGCTAGCGAAGCGAACGTTCACCATCGCGGCGGGTAGGTGAACAGCTACCTCGGGCGCTCGAACTCCGCGACCCAGCAGCTGCCCCGGCTCGGCCTGCCGGTGTCCTCGGCCCGCTCCACCTGGCGTTCCCGCAGGTCATCGGCGGTGAAGAGGTCCAGGTCGGCCCGCACCAGCGGCCACGGCGGCCCGTCGGCCTCGGCCGGTGGCTGCTCGGCGGAGCGGGCGATCACCAGCAGCGTGCCGCCGGGCGCGACCAGCTCGCGCACCCCGGCCACCGCGCCTTCGCGCAGCTCACGGGGCAGGGCCTGCACGGTGAAGATCTCCACCACCAGGTCGAAGGCGCGGTGCCACTCCGGCGGCAGCGCGAACAGGTCCGCGGTGGTGTAGTGCACCGGCGAGTCCGGGCGGCGCTCCCGGTTGGTCCGGATCGCGGTCTCGGAGATGTCGAAGCCGGTGGTGGCGAAGCCCAGCCCGGCCAGGAACTCCGCGTCCGCGCCCAGCCCGCAGCCGACCACGACCGCCCGCTGCCCGGCCCCAGGCTGCCCAGCACCGGCCAGTCCGGCCCCAGCCTGCCCAGCACCCGACTGCCCGGCCCCTGGCGAGCCGGCCCCGGACAGCCCGTTCCCGGCGGCCCAGGCGGCCAGCAGCGGCTGCGGGGCCTGGCGGTCCCACGGCATGTCCACCCCGCCGTCCGCGCCGGCCTGGTAAAGCCGGTCGAACCAGGCGGTCGGGGCGCCCTCGGCCAGCGCCTCGTGCGCGAGCCTGCCCGCCAGGGGCTCCCAGTCGGTCATGCCTGCGGCAGCAGCTCTGGCGCGTGCTCGCGGACCGCGGCGGTGACCTGGCCGATGCTCGGGTTGACCATCGCGGCCGGTCCGACGAACACCGTGGGCACCACCTCGTTGCCGTTGGCCACCGAGCGCACCCGCGCCGCCGCCTCCGGGTCCTCCCAGATGTTGACCTTGCGATACGGCAGCCCCGCCTGGTTCAGCGCTCGCTCCAGGCTCATGCAGAAGCCGCAGCCCGGCCGCCAGTAGAACTCCACCGCGTTCTCGCTCATACCTCACGTTTACCCGCAGCGACCGTGCCTAGCCAAATCCGACCGATGGGCCAGCGCAGAGTGGCGGTTTTGACGACCTACCGTCACCGGCAAGCACCCTGTGTTGCTCTTTTCCGGTAGGACCTGCCTGGAGACAAGCGTGCGCTTTCGTGCGCTTCTAGGGTGTTCGATGTGTCGCGGCAGGGCGGGTTCATCGCGGCGTTCGGAATCGCCGAGTTCCGTGCGCTGTGGCTCGCGGAGCTCCAGTCGGTGGTGGGAGACCAGCTGGCCAAGGTCGCGCTCTCACTGCTGGTCTTCGAGCGCACCGGCTCGGCCCTGCTCACCGCGGGCGCCTACGCGCTGACCATGCTGCCCCAGCTGGTCGCCGGTCCACTGCTGTCCTGGCTGGCCGACCGCTACCCCCGGCGCCCGGTGATGGTGCACACCTCGCTTGCCCAAGCGCTGCTGGTCGGTCTGATGGCCGTGCCCGGCATGCCGCTGTGGCTGGTCGCCGCCCTGCTGGTGCTGGTCCAGCTCGCCCAGGCCCCGTTCGCCGCGGCCCAGGCGGCCACCGTGCCGGTGGTGCTCACCGGCGAGGTCTACCAGGCCGGGCAGGCGCTGCGGCAGATCACCGCGAACGCGGCCATGCTGCTCGGCCTGGCCGGCGGCGGCCTCGCGGTCGGCCTGCTCGGACCACATCTCGCGCTGGCCATCGACGCGGTCACCTTCGCCATGGTCGCGCTGCTCGTCCAACTCGGCGTCAAGCACCGGCCCGCGGCCCGCGAGACGGTCGCCGCCGAGGTCAGGAGCACCTCAGGGGTGCGGGTGGTGTGGCGGAGCAGGCGGCTGCGCGCGCTGCTCGGGCTGTCCTGGCTGGCCGGGATCGCGGTGGTGCCGGAGGGACTGGCCGCGCCACTGGCCCTGGAGTACGGCGCTGGCCCGGCCGCGGTGGGCTGGCTGCTCGCGGTGGACCCGGCCGCGTACGCGCTGAGCACCTTCCTGCTCACCCGCTGGACCAGCACCGAGACCCGGCTCCGGCTGCTCGGGGTGTTCGCGGTCGGCTCGGTCGCGGCCCTGCTCGGCTTCGCCGGGGTGGGCCTGGCGGGCGCGCTCGTGCTGCTCGCGATCTCGGGCGCGCTGGCCGCCTACCAGGTCACGGCGGCGGCCGAGTTCATGGCCGCGGTGCCGGACGCGGACCGGGGCGCGGCCTATGGCGTGGCTCGCACCGGGCTCCGCGTGGTGCAGGGTCTGGGCGTCGTGGCGGGCGGTGTGACCACGGAGCTGGTCGGGAGCCCGAGCACGACGGTTACCCTGGCAGGGGCCGTTGGCCTGGTCCTGGCGGTTCCGGCCGCGTGGGCATGGCGGCGGTCACGTCAGGAAGGTCCGGTGAGTCCGTCATGGGTGTGAGACTCAGCGGATGCCGGTCACACGGAGTGCAAAACGGGGTACACCGGTGTAACGACGCCGGGCTGCGGCGCCGACAAACCAAGCGAGAGTCACCAGTCGCGGTCAGTCACGGGAATCACCTCCGGTCGGCTGCGGTGGGTGCGGGCGAAAGGGGACGGCCATGACCTTCACCAGTCGCGGTCGGACACGGAGACCACCTCCCCGGGAGGTCAGCGCCACGCTCAGGCCGCAGCTACACGACACCCGTGTGCCGGGCACACGGGATAGAGGTATGAACAGTGTGGGGGGTCAGTCGCACACCGGCCAAACGAAGAAGCGGGAATCGTTCGCACGAATTCGCCCGAGTAAATGGGCGCTGTGGTCGCTGCCTCGGCGGGTAATCGTTTATCTGCTGGTAGTCGAGGCGGTGGTGCTGACTGCTCTAGTCACATCCGCGCTGGCCATGGACGCGCCCGCCGGCCGGGAATGGCTGACTTGTCTAGTCCTCATCGCCTGCGGTGCGGCGCACGTGCACCTGTCCCGGCGCACCGAGGAACAACGCCGGGGGAGCACACCGGGCCCGCATATTGATCTTACGAGTATCTGGACCCTGCCCGCGGTTCTGCTGTTGCCGGTGCCGCTAATGGCATTGGTCGTCATCGCCATTCGCACGCAGCGTTACCTCATCGCGCGCCGCCCGCTGTTCCGGTTCGCCTTCAGCACCAGCAGCATCCTGCTCGCCGCGCTGTCCGCGCACGAGGTGCTCGACCTGCTCGGCACCCCGGCCTGGACCAGCGCCCACCCGTTGACCATGCTCGCCGAGGCGGGCACCACCGCGGCCGCCGGGTTCAGCTACGGCCTGACCCAGCTGCTGGTGGTCGCGGGCGTGATCGCGCTGAGCACCCCCAAGCCCGACCTGACCGAGCTGTTCGGCACCGCCCCGGACAACGCCCTGGAGGCCATGACCGTGGCCCTGGGCGCGGTCGCCGCCGTGGTGCTGATCCACAACCCGTTCCTGGCCTTCGCCCTGGTCCCGGTCGCCGCCGTGCTGAACCGGATCGCGCTGCTGCGCCAGCTGGAGCGGGACGCCTCCACCGACGCCCTCACCGGCCTGCTCAACCGCAGGGGCTGGCTGGACCGCGCCAACCGCACCCTGGTCCGCGCCGACCACCAGGCCGCGCTGCTCATGCTGGACCTGGACCACTTCAAGTCGATCAACGACACCTACGGCCACGTGGCAGGCGACGACGTGCTGCGCGCGGTGGCCGAGGTCCTGCGCGAGAGCACCCGTGCGGGCGACCTGGTCGGCAGGTGGGGCGGCGAGGAGTTCATCGTGCTGCTGCCCGAGGTCAGCCGCCTGGAGGCGCACACCGTGGCCGAGCGCATCCGCGCCAGGGTCCGCGAGATGCAGGTCCCCACCACGCACCGCCGAGGCGGCCACGTGGTCATCATCGACGACCGCACCACCTCCGTCGGCCTGGGCATCTCCCCAGACCACGGTCCAGACCTGGACAGCCTGGTCGCCGCCACCGACGCCGCGCTGTACCGGGCGAAGGAGAGCGGCCGCGACCGGGTCGAGGCCGCCGAGGCCGCGGTCCGCCTGCCGGAACAACGCGAGGCCTGACCCCTCACCAGCTGAGCTTGTTGAGCCTGCGCATCAGGTAGAGGTCGGCCACGATCGCCTCCACCGCCAGCGCGGGCAACGCGGCCCACACCAGCACGTTCGCTGCCCGGTAGAGCCCCAGCGCCAGCCGCGGCCGCACCTGGGCCAGCCGAGGCCACCGCGGCCCGCGCAACACCCGCACCCGGTACCGGAACCGCAGCACCAGCCCGAACATCAACCCCACGACCAGCATCGCCAGCGCGAGCGGCGACAGGGAACCGGCGAGGGCCGCCTGCAGCAGCACGCCGGCGCCCTGGCCGCTCAGGTAGGCGAACAGCAGCCAGAGCAGGGCGGTGGTCAGCGCCGAGCCGAGGACGCGGAGGAAGTAGGAGGTCGGCATGGGGCGGCCACGCAGGTACTCGACGGAGGGCGGCCCCGGCGGCACGTACGGCACCGGCTGGACCGGCTTGGTCGCGGCCACCACCGCCAGCCCCGGCCACACCAGCTCCGGCGCGACCCGCACCGGGGGCTCCGCCACTTCCGCATCTGGCCGCACCGGCTCAGCTGCGCTCCGCACCGCGGGGTCCGCCACCTCCGCACCGAGCCGCACCGGCTCCAGGGCGGCCCGCACCTTGGCCTCCGCGCCCGGCCGCCCGGATTCCCGCCGCAGCAACAGGTCCCCGCTGGTGTCGCCCAAACTCCCCTTCGGCCGAGGCAGTTCCCGCCGAGCCAGCGCCGCCGACACCGACCGGAACAACTGCTGCACCGTCAACGGCGCATCCCGCAACGGCGACCCGTCCTGGAGCAGCCGGATCACCTCCCCGGTGAACGCGGTGTGCGCCTCACCCACCGGCGAGTGCGACCGCTCATTGCGCGGCGAGGACGCGATCACCGCCGTCCCCCGCACGTCCACCTCCTGGATGTCCACCCCCGCCGTCGACATCGTGCTCACCGCGAGCCCCGAGTAACAGCAGTCCAGCAACAGCAACCGGGTCCGCGCCGGCGAGCCCTCGATGATCTCCCTGACCGAGTCGAACGGCACCCCGGTACCCCACAGGCTGCGCTGACTCGTCTGCCGCACCCCCAGGAACAACCGCTCCTTGACCGCATGCCGGATCCCGTGCCCCGCGTAGTAGACCAGCAACAGGTCCTCGGCCTGCCCAGCCACCGCGGCCAGCCGGTCCAGCAGACTGGCGGGGGAGTCCGGGGTGTCGATCACCGTGCACTGGCCGCGGTCCAGGATGCCGGTGTCCGGATCGGTCAGCGCCCGGCGCAGGTCGGCGAGGTTGTTGCCGACGGCGGGCAGCGGCGGCAGCTCCTCGGCGTGCAGGTAGTCACTGGTGCCGATCAGCACCGCCCTGGACAACCGGCGCTCCGGCGGCCGGTGCACCTAGGCCTCGCCGGTGTTGATGGTGATCGGGCCGATCATCACGTCCCCCGCAGGGTCGATTACTCAAAGCGATGACGCTATCCCAGCGGGCGCGGCGGGAGTGTGCGGACAAGTCACGTTGCCGCAAAGCTTCGGCCACCACCGCCGGTGGCAACGGGAGGCCGAGCGCTCACCAGTGGAAGGCGTCCAGTGGGCGGCTTCGGCGGATGAACAGGTAGGTCACGCCTCCGATGCCCTCGGCTGCGATGAGGTAGATCGAGGATGGGGCGTCTCCGGGGTCAACGGCGATGCCGATCACGATCACGGCGAGGAGCAGCACCGCTGTCCACAAAGCCACGGTCCCCACTCGACCCAGGACGAGGGCGGCTCGTGGCCGCACGTCATCCAGCCGAGGGCGGGTCCGGCCGAAGCGCACCAGGTTCCGGTATCGCAGGTACAGGATGAGCCCGCACACCCCGGCCAGGGCGGGGCCCACCACGGCCAACGGCAGGTTGGTGCCCGTCACGCCGCGCATGCCGTCGAGGACGCTGGACAGGCCGAGGGAGGACAGCAGGATCAACAGTGTCCACAGCAGCATGGTGCAGAACCTGGACCAGGCCTCCAGGAGGAAGTAGAAGCGAGGCAGCTGGTCATCGGGTGACGGTGGCGCTGACGGCGGGAGGGGTTGCGGCGAGGTGGGCGGGGCAGTGTCCAGTGACCGAAGTCCGGTGTCCGACGGCGGCGGGCCGGCGCTCACCGGTGCGAAGGCGGGGACCGGGAGTGGGAAAAGGAAGTCCATCGGCAGGGGGGCCAGCCCTAGCTGTTCCGGAGGTGGGTTCGGGGTCGGGGCCATGGGGATCGTCGGCGGTGCGGGGCTTGGCGGTGTCATGGCGACCGGGGCTGGCTCAGGTGCCGCCGGTTCTCGCCGCAGCATCAGATCCCCGCTGGTGTCGCCCAGGTTCCCCTTGGGGCGCGGCAGATCCCGTCGGGCCAGCGCGGCCGACACCGACCGGAACAGCTGCCGCACCGTCAGCGGCGTGCCCGGCAGCGGCGACCCGTCCTGGAGCAGCCGGATCACCTCTCCGGTGAACGTGGTGTACCGCTCGCCCACCGGTGCGAGCGAGCGTTCGTTGCGCGGTGAAGACGCGATCACCGATGTCCCACGGACGTCGACGTCCTGGATGTCCAGCCCCGCGCCGGACATCGTGCCCATCGCCATCCCCGCGTAGCAGCAGTCCAGCACCAGCAACCGGGTTTGTGCCGAGGAGCTCTCGATGATGTCCCGCACCGACTCGAACGGCACCCCGGTGCCCCACAGGTTGCGCCGGGTCGTCCCGCGCACCGTGAGGAACAGCTGGTCCCGTCCGGCCTGGTTTCGCTCTCCGTGGCCCGCGTAGTAGACCAGCAACAGGTCCTCGGCCTGGTTCACCGCCGCGGCCAGCCGAGCCAACAGGCTCGCGGGGGAGTCCGGGGTGTCGATCACGGTGCACTGGTCCCAGCCCAAGATGCCGGTGTCCGGATCGGTGAGCGCCCGACGGAGGTCGCTCAGGTTGTTGCCGACCGCGGGCAGCAGCGGCAGCTCGTCCTGGTGCTCGTAGTCGCTGGTGCCGATCAGCACCGCGCGGGACAACCGGGGGTCAGGCGGCCGGACCATTCAGGCCTCGCTGTCGAGAACCTTGCGCACCTCGGCCAGCACGGCCTGCGCCTCGTCGGCTGACCCGCACTGCAAGGTGACTTCACCACCCTTGCTCGGCCGGATCTTCAACGACACCCGCCGCGCGTCCGTCCGCCGGTTCAGCCAGCCGAGCAACGACCGGGTCAGTGCGGCCGCCGTCCCGCTGGTCACCAGGATCACCACGGCCTCCAGCTCGGCGCCCATCTCGTCGGGACGTACCGGCCGGCTGGCCAGATCGACCCGCCCACGCAGGTCATCCTCGCCCCGCAACCACCCGGCCAGGTCCCGGAGCTCCTCGGAGTCCTCATTGCCTATCTCGATCTTCACGCCGGCCATTGCTCGCCCTCTGGGTACTATTGATTACTCAGAGCGATGACGCTAGCGCAGTGGACCCGATCCGGATGTGCGGACAAGTCACGTCCGGGCAAAGATTTCGCATATATCGACGGTGGGCCCGCGCGATGGTCACCGCGAGCCCACCGTCGGTGGCTCAGGCCCCGGTCTTGCGGAGCTGCTCGTTCATGATCAGGAACGCGCCCAGCCCGTGGAAGTCGTTCGTGTTCCGTGGTCGCTTCAAGTAGTACGACAGGTCCCCGACGTTCGTCCCCTCGCTGATGTCCCGCACGTTGGTCAGCCCGTCCGAGCCCACGCTCGCCTTCGCCAGCACGCCCTGGTACCCCTTGCGGCTCACCGCGCTGAAGCTGGCGTCCAGGTACCCCCGCTCCACCCCGCGCGAGAGCATGAAGGTGTACATCGCCGAGGCGGAGGTCTCCGTCCAGTTGCCACTCGCGGTGGGCTTGTCCACCACCTGGAACCAGCGTCCGGTGGCCGCGTCCTGGTAGCGCTGGTAGCCGCGGGCCAGGTGTTGCACCATGGCGATCACCTCGGCTCGGCGGGGATGGTTGGCGGGCAACACTTCCAGGATGTCGATGGCGGTCATGCCGAACCAGCCGATGGCTCGTGCCCAGTGCTCGGCGGAGTGCCTGCCGGGGTTGTTCGCCCACGGCTCGGAGCCGTCCTCGTCATAGGCGTGCCAGAGCAGGCCGTTGTCGTGCTTGAGGTTCTTGAAGTAGGCGGCCAGGTTGCGGACGGCTTCGTCGTAACCGTAGGTCTCGTTGTACTGCTTGGCATAGTCGGCGATGAACGGCTGTGCCATGTACACCCCGTCCGCCCACAGCTGGCCCACCTTGCCGGCCGCGTGGAACATGCCGCCGTCCTTGGTTCTCGGGTAGGCCGGGAACCGGTTGCGCAGCTTGTCCGCCGCCTTCTTGTACTTCGGCTGCCCGGTCTCGGCGTGCAGGATGATCAGCAGGGTGGCCGAGCGCATCGCGTCCAGGTTGGTGAAGTTGTTGCTGATCTCGCCGTTGGTGTTGACGAAGCGGTCCACCCACGCCTTGATGTAGTCGAAGTACTTTTTCTCCCCGGTGCGCTTGTAGACCAGGTACTGGCCGTACAGGTACAGCCCCCTGGTGTAGCTCCAGCCGCCCAGCGTGGCGGGGGTGTAGCGCTTCATGGTCGAGTCCACCACCGCCTTCGACCAGTCCTCCGGCGCGGGCGCGGCGACGGCCGCCGGGGTGCCCAGCGCGGTGGTCATGGCCAGCAGCAGGCCGAGCACCAGCCCGCGGGCGCGGGTTGTCGTGATCACGTCGTCCACCTCTCGATGTAAAGGTAATCATCCGATCTCATGGCGAACGGTGGCGGCGAGGCGGTGGCGGTTCGTCCAGCACACCGGGGGTCGGGGGAACCTGTCAAGGGCCAGAGGGCGTTGTCTTGCCCATGGAGTAGCCGGAATGACAGGTTGACGGCGGTTTTGGCCAGTCCTACGCTCGGGTCGGCCACACATCCGATCTTTGAGCAACGTTTGTATAAGTTGCCACGTACGGACGAGGTGCTGATGGACGAGGGGACCGCGGGCATCTCCCGCAGGGGCTTCCTGGGTGCGGCGGTGGCCGGCTCACTCGCCGGATCGCTGGCCGGGCCGCTGAGCGGGCAGGCCCTGGCCGCCGAGCCGGTCGAGGCCGCCGGGACCGGGCTGCGCGACCGGATGCGCACCGAGGCGGCCTGGGCGGAGTTCCTCGGCGCGCAGGACCTGCGCTGGGCCCGGGTGCCCCGCACCTGGTACGAGGGCCCGTTCCTGGGCAACGGCTTCCTGGCCACCAGCGTCTACCGCGAACCCGGCGCCAACGCGCTGCGCTTCACCGTGGACCACAGCCAGGTCCAGGACCACCGGCCCAGCTTCGGCAACGAGTGGGGCGTGGCCAGGCTGCCGGTCGGCAGGCTGCTGCTCACCCCGGTCGGCGCCATCACCGGCGTGGACCTACGGCTGGACCTATGGCAGGCCGAACTGCGCGGCACCATCACCACCGACCGCGGCAGCCTGGAGATCCGCGCGATCGTGCACAGCGTCCGCGCACTGCTGCGGATCTCGGTGCGCCCCAGCGCGGGCGAGCGGGACTTCACCCTCGCCTTCCACCCGGCCGAGGCGATCAGCCCGCGCACCATCCGCGAGGACCCGCCCAAGGACTTCACCCGGAACCCGGCCCCTGAGCTCCGCACCGCGGGCGATGTGCACCTGGTCGTGCAGCCCATGGTGGCCGGTGGCCAGACCGCCACCGCCTACCGCAAAGCCAAGGGGCGCAACGAGACCACCCTGCTGCTCTCGGTCGCGCACACCTACCCGGACACCACCGCCGAGCAGTTCGCCCGCACCACCGTGCGCCGCGCCGCGCTCACCGGCGAGGACGAACTGCTGCGCGAGCACCGGAACTGGTGGCACGACTGCTATCGCCGCAGCTTCCTGTCCATTCCGGACGGTCTGCTGCAGAGCTTCTACTGGATCCAGCTGTACAAGCTCGCCAGCGCCTCCCGCGCCAGCGGCCCGGTGATGGCCACCACCGGGCCCTGGCTGGAGCCGACGCCCTGGCCCTCGGTGTGGTGGAACCTCAACGCCCAGCTGCAGTACTGGCCCGTGCACGGCTCCGGGCACCCCGAGCTGGACCCGATCCCGCGCACCCTGGCCACCCACCGGCAGACCCTCGTCGACGGCCTGCGCCCGGAGTACCGGCACGACTCGGCCGGACTGCGCCGCAGCACCGACGCCCAGTTCGACGACGCCGGATTTGTCGGCGTGCCGGGGAAGACCTCGCCGGACCCCGAGGTCGGCGACCTGCCGTGGCTGCTGCACAACGTGTGGCTGACCTACCGGCACAGCATGGACGATCGGGTGCTGCGTGAGGTGCTGTACCCGTTGCTGCGCAAGGCGATGAACTACTACCTGCACTTCCTCGCCCCCGGACCGGACGGCAAGCTGCACCTGCCGCCCACCTTCTCCCCGGAGTACGGCAGCGCGCCGGACTGCAACTACGACCTGGCGCTGATCCGCTGGAGCTGCGCGACCCTGCTGGAGTCGGTGCGGCTGCTGCGCGTGCACGACCCGCTGGCCCCGCGCTGGCGGGAGGTGCTGGACACCCTGGTCGACTACCCGGTGGACGGCAACGGTTTCATGATCGGCGCGGGCGTGCCGTTCGCCAAGTCGCACCGGCACTACTCGCACCTGCTCATGGTCTACCCGCTCTACCTGGTCACCGCCGAACAGCCCGAGCACCGCGAGCTGATCGACCGCTCGCTCCGGCACTGGATCAGCTTCGAGGGCGCGCTGCGCGGCTACAGCTTCACCGGCGCCGCCTCGATCGCCAGCCAGTTCGGCCGCGGCGACGACGCGCTGAAGTACCTGCGCGAGCTGGTCGCCCGCTTCCTCCAGCCCAACACCATGTACTACGAGGCCGGGCCGGTCATCGAGACCCCGCTTTCGGGCATGCAGTCCCTGCACGACATGCTCTGCCAGAGCTGGGGCGGCATCATCCGGATCTTCCCCGCGGTGCCGGGCGAATGGGCCGAGGTCACCCTGCACGACTTCCGCACCGAGGGCGCGTTCCTGGTCAGCGCGGTGCGCCGCAACGGAAAGACCGAGTTCGTGCGCATCCGCAGCCTGGCCGGCGAGCCCTGCCGGGTCCGCACCGGCATCCCCGGCCGCCTCACCGTGCGCGACACGCACGGCCGCCCGCACCGGTACAAGCAGGGCACCGGCGACACCATCGAGATCGAGCTGCGCCGCGGGCAGGAGGTCATCGTGCACGCCGCCGGCGCCCGGCCTGACCTCACCATCGCCCCGGTCACGGTCACCACACCCGCCGCGCCCTGGGGCCTGCCGCCGCTGCCACCCGGCGGCGACATGGTCACCGTGGACCTGGAACCCTTCTACACCAACGACGGCATCACCAACGAGTTCTACCTCGGCGACGGCGACTTCGACGGCACCGGCCGCACCTACCCCTCCGGTGCGCTGCCGCAGAACGGTTCCCTCACCAACGACGGCGTGCCGTTCCGCTTCACCAACGGCCACGAAGGCACCAGGAACAACGTCATCGCCGCCGGACAGACCCTCGAACTGCCCGAGGGCAACTACCGGAAGCTGCACCTGCTGGGCGCCAGCGACAACGGCAACACCGACACCGCGGCCACCCTGCACTACGCCGACGGCAGCACCGCCCCAGTCCGCCTCGCCCTCACCGACTGGCTCTCCCCGGCCGCCTTCGGGGAGAGTGAACCGTTGCGCACCAACCAGATCCACACCCGAACCGGACCCGTGGACCGCAGAGCCACCGTGTTCCACCAAATTCTCGCCGCCGACCCCGCTCGGCGACTGCGCGCGATCACCTTGCCCGCCAGCACGAAACCCCGTTCGCACGTCTTCGCCGTGACATTGGAGAAAGCCACCAACCCCGACTGAGGAAGGGGAACTCCATGTCCGAGCAACCGCATCGGATAGACCGCAGGAACGCACTGAGACTCGGTGCCCTCGGCGCACTGGCCGCCGGGGGACTGGCCGCCCCGCAGGCCGCCGCCGCCCCGGCCCGCACCAGCGCGGTGGAGCCCGGACCGGCCGACTGGGTGCTGCGCTGGAACCCGAACCCAGCCACCGACAAGCTCCGCGCCTTCGAGGGCCTGGAGGACGACCGTTCCGGCTCGCACCAGGGCGTCAAGCACATCCACGCGCTGGCCGACCACTGGCGCTTCGACATGCACACCAGGGACCGCGACGGCTCCGACCGGCAGCGCAACGAGTCCAAGGGCATGCGCACCGGCGACACCCTGCACAAGATCCAGGAAGGCCAGACCTGGCGGATCACCTACCAGACCTACATCCCCAGCTCGCTCACCGCCACCACCCGGTTCAGCCACATCTTCCAGATGAAGGTGCAGGACGTGGGCGGACCGCTGATCACCATGACCCTGCGCGAGCGCAACGGACCCAAGATCGAGATGCTCACGCTGCGGGACGACGACGCCAACACCGTGCACGCCCCGGTGCCGCTGACCCCGTTGCAGAACAAGTGGATCGACATCGAGTTCGAGGTCAAGGCGGTCAACAGCGGCGGCTACGTGCGCTGGGTGATCAAGGACGGCGGCCGGGTGGTGCAGGACTACCGGACCACCGCGGTGGACATGTGGCGCGGCAAGAACTACCTGCGCCCCAAGTGGGGCATCTACCGCAGCATCGAAAGCGCGGGACTGAAGGACTGCTACCAGCTCATCCGTGGCTACCAGGGTTACATCCTCCAGTGACAGCAAGGGAGTAGCGGTGAACAGGTTGGCGCGCAAGCTGATCGCCTCGATCGGCGCGGCGGGCACCGTGCTCGGGCTCCTGGTGGCGCTGCCGCAGCAGGCGGCGGCGCTACCGGACGGGCTGGCGCTCACCCCGCCGATGGGCTTCAACAACTGGAACGCCACCGGATGCGCGGTGGACGAGAAGCTGATCAGGGACACCGCCGACCTGTTCATCAGCAAGGGACTCAAGGACTCCGGCTACGAGTACGTCAACATCGACGACTGCTGGGCCGCACCGGAACGCGACCCCGTCACCAAGCGGCTCACCCACCATCCAGAGCGTTTTCCCAGCGGCATCAAGGCTTTGGCCGACTACGTGCACGCCAAGGGCCTGAAACTGGGCATCTACACCAGCGCGGGCACCCTCACCTGCGCCAAGACCATGCCCGGCGCGCTGGACCACGAGGAGATCGACGCGCAGACCTTCGCCGACTGGGGCGTGGACTACCTCAAGTACGACAACTGCAACAACCAAGGCCGTCCCGCGCTGGAGCGCTACACCAAGATGCGCGACGCGCTGCGGAAGACCGGCCGCAAGATCGTCTACTCGCTGTGCGAGTGGGGCGAGAACAAGCCGTGGGAGTGGGGAGCCGAGGTCGGCCACCTGTGGCGCACCACCGGTGACATCACCGACACCTGGGCCAAGACCATGGACATCATGAAGCGCAACGCGGTGCTGGCCGAGCACGCCGGTCCCGGCCGGTGGAACGACCCGGACATGCTGGAGGTCGGCAACGGCGGCATGACCGACACCGAGTACCGCTCGCACTTCAGCCTCTGGTCCATCATGGCCGCCCCGCTGCTGATCGGCTCGGACCTGCGCAAGGTCACCCCGGCCACCTTCGACATCTTGAACAACCGCGAGGTCATCGCGGTCGACCAGGACAAGCTGGGCAAGCAGGGCAAGGTGCTGTCCAACAGGGACGGTCGCTGGATCTTCGCCAAGCCGCTGGCCAACGGTGACACCGCGGTCGCGCTGTTCAACGAGACCGAGGTGGCCGCCCGGATCAGCACCAGCGCCACCGAGCTCGGCCTGCCCAAGCGGGCCGGGTACAAGGTGCGGGACCTGTGGCAGCACAAGGACTTCCAGACCGCGGGCGAGGTCTCCGCGGTGGTCCCGCCGCACGCCACCGTGATGTACCGGATCTCCACCGGCGCGGACTGGATCTGGCAGCAGCCCGCGGTCACCACCGGCCTCGACCTGGCCACCACCGTCCCCGGCATCCCGGCCAACCTCACCCCGGCCGGGCGCACCTTCGAGGTCGGCGTCTCCGCCACCAACCTGGCCCGCACACCCGTCTTCGACCCCAAGCTCACCTTGACCGTGCCGCCGAAGTGGCACGCCAGGCTGGTGCGCACGGACCGCCGCCGGCTGCTGCACACCGGTGAGACCGTGCGCGCGGTCTACGAGGTCACCGTGCCAGCCGCCACGCCGGACGGGTCAGCGAAGCTCCACAATGGACTGGAGTTCGCCTGGGCCGGTGCGGGCAAGGTGATCCTGGGCGGCGAGCAGCAGCTCATCGTGCCGCCCATGGTGCCAGGCGCGGTCAGCAGCCTCGGCGACGTCCGCTCGGCCGTGGAGCACGGCGGCTACGGCCCGGTCGAACGCGACATGTCCAACGGCAGCTACCGGCCCGGCGACGGCAAACCCCTGACCATCAACGGCAAACGCTTCGCCAAGGGACTCGGCGGGCACGCGCCCAGCACCCTCACCTACTATCTGAACAACCGCTGTACCAACCTGACCGCCACCGTCGGCATCGACGACGAGCGCGACGAGCGGCAGCTCGGCTCGGCCACCTTCGAGATCTGGGCCGACGGCCGCAAGGTCGCCGACAGCGGCCTGCGCACCTGGCGCGACGACGCCGTGACCCTGTCCGCCGACCTCACCGGCGCCCGCTACCTCAAGCTGGTGATCACCGACGGCGGCGACGGCGTGCAGTTCGACCGAGGCGACTTCGCCGACCCCGTGCTCACCTGCCACCTGTGAGGAACTCCTTGACCCGCAAGCGTTACGCGCTCATCGGCACCGGACACCGGGCCACGATGTTCCTGCGCGCCCTGACCGTCGAACACACCGGCACGGCCGAACTGGTCGCGCTGGCCGATGTCAACCGGACCCGGATGACCGCGCACAACCGGCGGCTCTCCGGGCTCGGCGCGGCCCCCGTGCCCGAGTACCCTGCCGAGGACTTCCTGGCCATGCTGGACCGGGAGGCCGTGGACACCGTGCTGGTCACCACGGTGGACCGCACCCACGACGAGTACATCATCGCGGCCCTGCACGCCGGCCGCGATGTGGTCACCGAGAAGCCGATGACCACCGATCCCGAACGCTGCCAACGCATCCTGGACGCGGTGGCGGACACCGGGCGCACGGTCACGGTGGCCTTCAACTACCGCTACCAGCCGGTCTTCGAGCGGCTCAAGCAGATCATCGCGGCCGGGGAGGTCGGCGAGGTCGGCTCGGTGCACTTCGAGTGGCTGCTGGACACCCGGCACGGCGCGGACTACTTCCGCCGCTGGCACCGGGACAAGGCCAACTCCGGCGGCCTGCTGGTGCACAAGGCCACCCACCACTTCGACCTGGTCAACTGGTGGCTGGACACCGAACCGGCCGAGGTCTACGCGCAGGGCCGGCTGTTCTTCTACGGCCCGGACAACCTCCGGCGACACGGCCACGATCCGGCGGCCTTCCGGCTCGACCTCACCGAGGACCCATGGCTGCGCGAGCTCTACCACGAGGCCGCGCACGAGGACGGCTACCGGCGGGACCAGGACGTCTTCGCCGCCGGAGTGTCCATTGAGGACGATCTCGCGGTGCTCGCCCGCTACCACTCCGGCGCCACCCTGACCTACCACCTGACCGCCTACGCCCCGTGGGAGGGCGTACGGGTGATGGTCAACGGCAGCAGGGGCAGGGCCGAACTGGAGGTGGTGGAGGCCGATCCTGGTGGCCAACCGCACGCCAGCCTGTGGGTGCGCAAGTTCTGGCAGCCGCCACAGCAGGTACCGGTGTCCGCGGAGGAAGGACACGCCACCGCCGACCGCAGGCTGTGCGCGGCGCTCTTCGGCGCGGAAACCGAGGACAGCACCGGCAAACGCGCCGACCACCTGTCCGGGGCGCGCTCGCTGCTCACCGGGTTCGCGGCCAACCGCAGCCTGGTCACCGGCGGACCGGTGCGCACCAGCGAACTGGGGATTCGATTGTGCGGAGACTGGCGCTGCTGACCGCGCTGGGCCTGGTGTTCGGGGACCTGGCAGGACTACCTGGCCACCGCCAGCAAGCTGACCGAGGGCCAGCTGGCCGGCGCCCCAAGGGCGACGGCGCGGTCTACAAGCTCATGCAGCGGCTCAACGAGGAGGTCGTCTCCGGCCACAAGACCATCGACGAGGCGGTCCGCCAGTTCTTCACCGATGCCGCCAACCACCTGAAGTGAGCCCAGTGTGACGCGCCTCCCGCACAGGGCGGCGCGCACCGGCCATAGTGGGTGCCATGGCCGTCCTCGGTGCGCTGCTGTGGATCTGCTCGGCGCTGCTGTGCGTCGGCGGCCAGCTGATCACCGCGGCGGCCTGGGAACCGCCCTACTCCTGGTACCAGGACCTGGTGGGCCACCTCGGCAACACCGGCTGCGGCCTGTTCATCGAACCGCACGGCGGCCCCCAGTTCGTCTGCTCGCCGCTGCACCCGCTGATGAACACCACGCTGGTGCTGGCCGGGCTGTGCGTCATCGGCGGCACGTTGCTGCTGCGCGGGCTGTGGCCGCACGGCTGGGCCGGGTCCGCCTCCTTCGCGCTGATGCTGGCCACCGGCGCGCTGGAGGCGCTGACCGGCCTGGTGCCGGAGAACATCAACCGCACCGGGCACGCGCTGGCCGCGCTCAACCTCCCGGTCGGTGGGATCGCGGTCTTCCTGGTCAGCCTGGCCGTGGTGGACCGGGCGCGGTGGATCGGCGTGTTCGGCTGCCTGGCAGGCGGGCTCGCGGTGACCGCCTCGATGCTGTTCACCGCGGGGCAGTACTCGGCCCAGGTGCTGCACTTCGGGCTCGGCCCCGGCGGCATGGAACGGCTGGCCGGCTACCCGTTCCAGCTGTGGCTGCTGGTGATCGGGCTCATCCTGTGTACCGGGCCAGGCCGTGCAGGATGTCGTGCCTGCTCACGATCAGACGCTGCTGACCGGCGCGCTGCATGAGCAGCTGCACCGCCAGCGCGCAGGCAGGCAGCACGTCGGCCAGGTGCGGATAGGGCGTGACCAGCGCGCGCCGGGTGTCCGCGGGCATGGTGAGCAGCTCGGCGGTGGCCACGGTGACCTCCTCCTCGGTGATCACCGCGTGGTGCAGCGGCTGTTCGGGACCGGGCCGGTCGCCGAGCACGAAGGCGGCGATGCCGGCCACCGACTCCGACACCCCGACCAGCCGGGCGGTCCGCCAGCCCGGCACCGCGGCCAGCGCGTGGTCGACCACGAAGGTCATGTCCTGCCTGGCCTGCTCGATCTCGTCCTCGGTCGGCGGATCGTGCTGGAAGTAGCGGTCCGCCAGCGCCGCGCAGCCCAGGTCGACCGAGGCGATCCGGTCCACAGTGGACACTCCGAGGGCCAGCTGGGTGCTGTGGTTGCCGATGTCGGCGACCAGGTGCGTCACCTGGCCCGCGCCCGGCAGGTCGCCGACCGCGCCGGCGAAGGCCAGCTCGGCGCACTCGGCCGCGCTCAGGGTGTCCGGTTTGACGCCGAGGGTGTCCAGCGCGATCGCGGCCAGTGACTCGTCCGCGCCGGTGCCGCACAGCCGCACCTTGTGCACCTGGAGCTCGGCGATCACCTCGGCGTAGCCGGCCAGCACCGCGCGCGCCCTGGGCAGCGCCTCGTCGCCGGGCTTGAGCGGCTCGAACCGCCTGGTGACCTCGGTCAGGCCGGCGCCGTCGGTGGTAGCCAGGTCGGCGACCAGCAGCTGGATCGAGTCAGCGCCGCACTCAATGGCCGCGACCCTGCCGTGTGGCACCACAACTCTCCCCAGCACTCGACTGCTGCCGAGCCTAGGGATCTTGGCGAAGGGCCGGACAGGGCAGAACGGGTGACGACACTCACGCGAAACCGCCCCACTCAGCTGAGCAGGGACTCCGGGTCCAGCGTGTATCCCGTTTCGTCCACCAGTCGCCCGTCCTGAAGGAAGATCACCTGATCGGCCCACGCCGCATGGCGGGCCTCGTGGGTGACCAGCACCCCCGCCGCGCCCGCGTCGCAGCGCGCCCGCAGCAGTCGCAGCACCGCCTCACCACTGTCGGAGTCCAGCGCCCCGGTCGGCTCGTCGGCCAGGATCAGCCTGCGCGGGCCGACCACCGCCCTGGCGATCGCGATGCGCTGCTGCTGGCCGCCGGAGAGCTGGTCGGGGAACAGGTCGCCGATGTCGGCGATGCCCAGCTGGGTCAGCGTCTCCCGCGCCTCGGCCCGCGCGGTCCGGGCAGGCACCCCGTCCAGTTCCCTGGGCAACGCCACGTTCTCCGCCGCGGTGAGCGCGGGCACCAGGTTGTACTCCTGGAAGACGTAGCCGATCGTGTTGCGCCGCAACGCCGCCAGCTCAGCGGCGCGCAGCGTGGCCAGGTCGCGCCCGTCCACCGTCACGGTGCCCGAGGTCGGCACGTCCAGCCCGCCGGCCAGGTTCAGCAGGGTGGACTTGCCCGACCCGCTCGGCCCCATCACCGCGACCAGCCGTCCGGGCTCGACCGTCAGGGTGACACCGCGCAGCGCGTGCACACTCCGAGGCCCGCTGCCGTGCCTGCGGTGCAGATCGGAAAGAGCCAGCGTGGGCGGCCTACGGTCTGCCATGGCGAGCAGTCTGTCAGCTCAGGGTGGCTGGTCCATAGGCACAGCCCGGCTGTGCCTATGGACTGAATTTGGTCTAGACCTATTGACGAGGCTCCGTGTTGCGGGCAGGTTAGGAGCCGGTCACCGAGGACCCCTGCCGCCAAAAACCCTCGCGGAGACGCGAGGGAGTGGCAGCTCCCCGGGACCGGTCCCGCCGCGGCCCTGGGGAGCCGCCGCTCTCGGAGTTCTCAACCCGCCAGTTCCGCGTCGGTGATCCACGATCCGTGGAAGCCGGCCGGCACCCGGTGGGGCAGGTGCACGGTCGCCACCGGCCCGGCCGCCAGGTCGGTGGCGTCCAGCACCAGCAGGTCCGAGGCCGCGCCCGTCTCGCTGCTGGTCACCGACAACAGCCACCCGGCATCCTCGGATTCGCCGTGCCCACTTGGCACGAACACCGCCTCGCCCGGCTGCCAGGTCTCCGCGAGCTCATGCTGATCGGTCGATCCGTCCCGCAGGTCGTACTTGACGATGCCTCGCCCACCACCGGTCAGCTGCGCCCCCACGGTGTAGACGAACCGGTGCGCGAGCCCGGTCAGCCCTTCGTTGATGGTCGGGAACTCCACTGACTCCTCCCCGAGCGCCTGCTCCCGCGCCGTGCCCCGCACCGGATCCAGCACCCACCGGTGCAACGAGGTCGGCGCGGAGGTCTGGGCCTCGGTCAGGTCGGCATGCCCGCCGATCCGCCGCCAGGCCCGCTGGATGGTGGCGGGGGTGTAGCGCACCGCGTCGAAGGTGATGGTGCCGTCCGGGTTCTCCGCCGCGTTGGCCACGTGGAAGACGTAACAGGGATCGATCTCGATCCACCGCACATCCGCGCTGTTCCCATTCCGCGGCATGACCCCGATCCGCGCCGGGTAGTCGTCATTCCACCGGAACGGCAAACCCCCGGCCACCTCCAGGTCCAAGGTCATCGGCAGATCCAGCCACAACACGTGGTTCGCGGTGATCGCGAAGTCATGCATCATGCTCGGCCCCAGCACGTCGATCGGCACGCTGCGCACCAGCTCCCCAGCCGCCGACAACACGTGATAGGTCAAGAACGGCGGCCGCATGGCCACCCCGAAGAAGTGCAGCTCCCCGGTGGCAGGGTCCTCCTTGGGATGCGCGGTCATGGCCGTGGTCAACCGCCCCCCGAAGTCGCAGGGCCCCACGGTCTCCAACTCCGGCGTCAGCTCATACGGAAACCCCGACTCCACCAACGCCAGAATCCGCCCCGCGTGCGGGATGACATGCGTATTGGCATTCACCGCCGCGAGATCAACACTCCCATCCGCCCGAACATAAGGCCGATCCTCCCCGGTGAATCGAGGCGTCCGAACCCACCGATTCCGATACCACTGCGCCCGCCCATTCCCCAGCCGAACCCCGTGCACCATGCCCGGCCCGGTGAACCAGTGACCGGGGTCGCTGCCGGGGAGCGGGTTGGGTCCGTTGCGGAAGTAGCGCCCGTCGAGCTCCGGCGGGAGGTTGCCGGTGACGCGGAGGTCCAGGGCGGTGTGCTCGGTGGCGACGGGGGCCAGAGCGCCGGAGAGGTAGGTGGGGGGTGTCGTGGTGTTGGTCATGGTCCATTTATGACGTGTCATTTTTGACATGTCAAGATGGGAGTGTGCGGGGAGCGGTGGGTGTGGGCGTGCGTCGTCGGTGGCGGCTGCGCGTCGGACGGGGTCGCGGTGAGCGGCGGATGCGGGGCTTGGATGGGGGCTTTCGGGTTGCGGTTCGTGGGTGGCGGGTTTGGGGTGCGGGGCCGTTCGAGTTGCATGCGCGGGTGCCCGGTTCGGTGCGCTGGGTTTGGGGTCGGAGGAGGGGTTGATTGGCGATGGGATAGGCTCTGAGCTGCGGATACGTGGGAAGCCGATTGAGGCTGCCGAGTTGCTCGGAGGCCCGGGGCAACCAAATGGCCGCGAAAAGCGTTCCGCAGAAGAAGCGGAGGGCGCGGGCGGGCAGCCGGTAGGCACGGAGCCCGCGAGGCAGGCTCAGCCCTCGGCAGATCAGCAACGTGGCCAGTGCGCCAGGCACCGCAACCGGCGAGTCAGGCGCGGAGGCTGGGTGGCCACGTGCGGTGGTCGGTCCGCCGGGCGGCGCGGGCGGCAGGCCGGGTGCCGGTGCGGGCTGACGCGGGTGCTGGCCTGGTGCGGGTGCGGGCTGACGCGGGTGCGGGCCGGGTGCGGGGACGGGCGCGGTGCGGGCCTGGTGCGCGGCGGAGGCTCGTGCTCGCGCGCGGAAGTCGCGGAAGTCGCTGAGGTCGTCACGGGCAGGTCCGTCGGCGAGCCGGCGCCATGCGGCAGTCGCAGGTGTGATGAGTAGCCGCAGAGGTGCAAGTGGCCGTCGGCGGATCGGCAGCCGCCGGGATGCCGGGGGTTCGGGTGGCGGTGGCGCTGGCGGTCCTGGTTGTGGTGGAGCGTCTAGGCTCTGGGCGATCTTGTGAGGTGAGGAAGGGTTATGTCCCTGCGTCATGCGTTGCTCGGCATGCTGGCGTTGCGTCCCGAGGCCAGCGGGTACGACCTGGCCAAGCACTTCGAGGGCAGCATCGGCCGGTACGCCTGGAGCGCGCGGCACAACCAGATCTACACCGAGCTGAACAAGCTGGCTGACGACGGCCTGGTCGAGGCGGTGGCGGAGGGTGCCCGGGGGCGGCGGGACTACGTGGTCACCGAGGCGGGGCGGGCGGAGCTCCAGGCGTGGCTGGGGGAGGGGCCGCTGGAGACGGTCAACACCGTGCGCAACAAGGCGTTGTTGCGGATCTTCTTGATCACCGCGTTGGAGCCGGGGGCGGCGCAGGCGTTGTTGCGAGCTGAGATCACGCACAGCGAGCGGGAGATCGCCGAGATCGGGGCGGACATCGAGAAGATGGAGGAGGCGTCGGGGCCCGGGAGTGCGGCGTTTGGGCGGATCGCGGCGGAGTTGGGGCGGCGGCATTTCGCGGCGATTCGGGACTGGGCGGAGTGGGCGGTTGAGCAGCTTGACGCTCAGGGGGATGGGGACGAGGGGTCGGCGAGGTCAGAGGCGGGGCTGAGCTGAGTGGGGCGGAGGCTCTGAGGGTTGTGGGGGAGCGGCTGGCACTGGGGGACAGCGGGGGAGTGGCTGGCCGTGGGGCGTGGGCTAGGGCTGGGTGCCTTGGGGCAACGTGGGGACGGGTGTCGTGGGCGGTGGGTGAGGCTTAACGCTCGGCGGGGCTGATGCTCGGCGACGGGTGCCGGGCTGGCTGAGGGCTGAGGGGGATTGGGGCGGGCGGAGGACTGGCCGGGCAAGATGACCGGTCATATTCGAGGCGTTCGAGGCGTTCGAGGCGTCGCGGCTGAGGGCGGGGCGGTGGGTGAGCCCAGGTTTCCGATGTTCGGGTCGCCGATGCTGGATTCGGTGGGGCTGGTTCGGTGGGGCTCGAGTTGGTGGGGCTCGAGTTGGTGGGCCGGGTGGGGAGCGGCTGCCGAGTCGATGGGTGGGCTGGCCACGGGTGAGGTGGCTGGTGGGGCGGGGTGACGGCGGGGCTGCGGGCGATAGGTGGCGGGGCCATGGGCGGGGCTGGGTTGGGCGTGGCGGGGTGAGCCTGGGCGACTGAGGGTCGTTGCGTGGTGTTACGGAGGGTCAACTTTGGGTGACGTGTGGGCCATTCGACGTAAGAAATTCGCTCAAATCGTCAAATTGATGACGGGTTGAGGGTGGTTTGCTGGGAAAGTGGAATAACGGACAGGTGAACAGAAGGAGGCCCGTGGACGCCGAGTTGGCCGCACTTGCCGAGGCGCACGGGGTGTCCACCTGGTATGAGGGCAGTGGGCGGCGGCGGGTTGACATCGAGGCGGATGTCGTCGTTGCCGTGTTGGCACAGCTTGGGGTGGATGCCTCTTCGCCTGAGGCGGTTCGGGCGGGGCTGGCCGCGGCGCGGGCTGAGCGTGCGGCTGGTGCGTTGCCCGGCACGATTGTGTTGCGGGAGGGGCAGGAGCGGGCGTTGGACCGCACCGCCGAGTTGATCCTGGAGGACGGGACTCGGCGGGTTCTGCCGGATGGGCTTCCCGGGGACTTGCCGTTGGGGTGGCACACGTTGCGCATCGACGGGTCCGAGGTCACCGTCGTCGTGGCACCGCGGTCGTTGCCCCGGCCGCCGCGGAGCTGGGGCTGGATGGTGCAGCTGTACGCGTTGCGGTCCAACGGGTCTTGGGGGATCGGGGATCTTGCCGACCTCGGCGAGTTCGCGGGGTTGGCTGGGGCGGGTGGGGCGGATGTGGTTTTGCTCAATCCGTTGCACGCCATGACGCCGGTGCGGCCGGTGGAGGCTTCTCCTTACTCCCCCTCGAGCCGGCGGTTTGCCAATCCGCTGTACCTGCGGGTGGAGGACACCGAGGAGTACCTCGCGGCTGAACCCGGTGTGCGGCTTGAGGTTGACGCGGTGCGGCCGTCCTCGGACGTTGAACTGATCAACTACGACGCGGTGTGGGAGAGCAAGCTCGCGGCGTTGGAGTTGTTGTGGCCGTTGGCCCAGGGGCTTGATGAGCCGGTGGAGCCGGGGTTGCTGGACTTCGCGACCTTCTGCGCGCTGGCCGAGCGGCATGGGGCGCGGTGGCGGAGCTGGCCCGTTGAGCTTCAGCATCCGTCCTCGCCGGCGGTGGCCGCGGCGCGGGTCGAGTTGGCTGAGCGGGTGGCGTTTCACGTGTGGCTGCAACGGTTGTGCGCTCGGCAGTTGGCCGGGGCGCAGGCGGCCGCGCGGGACGCCGGGATGTCCGTCGGGCTGGTGCACGACCTCGCCGTGGGGGTGGCGGCCGAGGGGGCTGACTCGTGGGCGTTGCAGGACGTGCTGGCCGCGGGAGTCACCGTGGGGGCGCCGCCGGACGCGTTCAACCAGCAGGGGCAGGACTGGGCCCTGCCGCCGTGGCGGCCGGATCGGTTGGTGGCCACCGGGTACGCCGCCTATCGGGACATGTTGCGGGCGGTGTTGCGGCATTCCGACGGGATCCGGATCGACCACATCCTGGGACTGTGGCGGCTGTGGTGGGTGCCGCCGGGTGAGTCGCCGAAGCGCGGCGCGTACGTGCACTATGATGCGGAGGCGATGCTCGGCATCCTCGCGCTGGAGGCGGTGCGGGCAGGCGCGGTGGTGATCGGTGAGGATCTCGGCACCGTGCTGCCGCAGGTCACCGAATCGCTGCGAGAGCACAACATCCTGGGTTCGGCGGTGCTGTGGTTCCAGCGGGACGCCGATGCCGAGGGTGAGCCGATGTTGCCGAGTGCGCGCTGGCCTGCCGAGGCCGCGGCGAGCGTGTCCACTCATGACCTGCCGACGGCGGCGGGGTTCCTGCGTGGGGAACAGGTCCGGGTGCGGGCGGAGCTGGGTGTGCTGGCCGGGTCCGTCGAGGACGAGCGGGCGCGGGCGGAGGCGGACCGGGACGAGCTGATCGGGCTGCTGCGGTTTGAGGGTTTCCTTGGCGGGGAACAAGATCCGGGCGAGGAGGAGGTGGTGGTGGCGATGCACGCCTTCCTCGCCGCGACTCCGTCCCGGTTCGTGCTGATCTCGCCCTATGACGTGTTGCGTGAGCCACGCCAGCCCAACCTGCCGGGCACCGTGGACGTCTACCCCAACTGGCGGATACCGCTGCCGGTGACGGTGGCGGAGCTGTTCCGCGATCCGGTTGTTCGCCGGATCGTCGATGTGGTGAAGGAGGGTGTGGGTGCGCAAGACGACTGACCAATCGTCGCCCGCGCTGTCCCAGGCCGTGCGCCTAGGGGTGCTGGACGTCGGGTCCAACACCGCGCATCTCCAGGTCGTCGACGTCTACCCCGGCGGCTCGCCGGACCCGCTGCACTCGGTGAAGGCGCAGATCGGGCTGTCCGAGGACATCGACCGGCACGGGGTGATCAGCCCCGAAGGCATGGAGCGGCTGGTGCGCGCGGTGCGCCGGTGCGTGGCCGAGGCCGAGGCCTACGGGGTCGCCGAACTGGTGCCCTTCGGCACCTCCTCGGTGCGGGACGCGCCGAACCGGATCGAGGCGTGCAAGCAGATCCGCCGGGCCACCGGCATCGACATGTCCTTCTTCAGCGGCGAGGCCGAGGCCGGGCTGACCTTCCTGGCCGCACGCCGCTGGTACGGCTGGCAGGTCGGCCGGATGCTGATGCTCGACATCGGCGGCGGCACCGTGGAACTGGCCGCCGGGCGCGGCGAGGAGCCGGAGCTGGCGGTCTCGCTGCCGCTGGGCGCATGGCGGCTGACCCGCCGGTACCTGAGCCAGGACCCGCCGACCGCGCAGGAGGTCAAGAAGCTGCGGCGGCGGCTGCGCGAGGTGCTCGCACCGACCATCGCCGCCTTCCGCGAGCAGCCCGATCCGCAGCGGGTGGTCGGGGTGTCCAAGATCTTCACCCAGCTGGCCAAGCTGACCAGCGGGCCGGACGCTGAGGAACCGCTGGCCCTGGAGTACCGGGAGCTGCGGCGCTGGATCCCGAAGCTGGCCAGGATGCCCGCGGCCGAACGCGCGCAGCTGCCGGGGATCTCGGCGGCCCGCGCCCGCAACATCGTCGCGGGCGCGGTGCTCGCGCGGACCCTGATGGAGCTACTGGACGTTCCCCGCGTGGAGATCTGCCCGTGGGGCATCCGGGAGGGGATCCTGTTGCGGCACCTCGACGACAGCGGCGGGACGGCCGCCAACGGCGAGAGCGGCGAGTAGCGTCGTCAGCGGCACCGCGGCGATGATGCCCAGGCTGCCGACCAGCGCGCGCACCACCTCCTCGGCGATCGGGGCACTGGAGAGCACGTGCTGGATCGGCAGGCCGCGGATGGCGAAGAGCATCAGCAGCGGCAGCGCGACACCCGCGTAGGCCAGCACCAGGGTGTTCACCGTGGAGGCCACGTGCGCGCGGCCGACCCGCAGGCCCGCGCTGAACAGCTTGGCGCGACTGGCCGTCGGGTCCGCCGCGGCCAGCTCCCACACCACGGTGGCCTGGGTGACGGTGACGTCGTCGAGCACGCCCAGCGCGCCGATCACCAAGCCCGCCAGCAACAATCCCTGGAGATCGACGCCGTCCAGGTAGCCGCTGAGGAAGCCGACGTTGTCGCTGCCCAGGCCGGTGATCCCGGCCAGCTCCAGTGATCCGTAGCCGAGCACGCCGGTCAGGGTGAGGCCGGCGGCGGTGCCGAGCACGGCGACCGCGGTGCGCGCATTGAAGCCGTGCGTGATGAACAGCGCGGCCACCATGATCACCGTGCCGCCGACCACCGCGACCAGCAACGGGTTGGAGCCGTGAATGATCGCGGGCATCACGAACTCGGTCAACCCGGCCAGGCACAGGCCCAGCGCGCCCAGCGCAGCCAGTCCGCGCCAGCGGGACAGCGCGAGCACCGCGATGGCGAACACCAGTGCCAGCAGGGCCAGCGGCAGCGACCGGTCAGGGGACTCGATCTCGTAGCGCTCCCACTCGACCAGCCGGGTCGGGTAGTGCGCGGCGAGCACGGTCTGGCCGACGAACACCTTCACGCCGCTGCTGGTCGGCACCACCGCCTTCACCGTGCTGCCCGCGCCGGGGCCGTCGGTGAGCGCGAGGGTGGCGACCTGGCAGTCGGTGGGGGCCACCGGGCAGGGGATCAGCTCCTGCACCGTGCCCGCGCCGCGCGGGGCGTCCAGCACGTCCTGCACGATGCCGCCGCGCTCCGGCCACAGCAGCACCATCGCGGTGACCGCGATGGCGATCACCGGGGTGAGCACCCAGGCGACCACCAGGCGCACCCGGCGGGCCACCCGGGCGTCGGTGTCCACAGTGGACAGGTCGGGTTCTGACGCATGCTGTCCCATGGGCAGGAGTATGCGGGGCGGTGTGACCGGGGTTTGTTCGGCGAGCTGGGAAAACCGCGTTCCGCGCGGCCGGGCAATTCTCGGAACAGTCCGGGTTTCCGAAAGGTTCCCGCTGGTCGGCGCGGTGGGTGTTCCGAGAACAGCGGGGGTGGGTGTTCAGCCCGTTGAAAGTGCGCGAGCGGGCAATACCGTGCGGTGGGGAAAGCACCTCCCACCATCAGAATGAGGAGCTGACGTTCATGCGCCATCCCCTGGCCGCCTACGCGTTAGGTGGCGCCCTGTTGCTGGGCCTGGGCGCGTTTGCCACTGCGCCACAAGCCGTTCTACCCGTTGCCGCGCCGGTCGCGGCGCAGTCCCCCTCGGCGGATGTGACCGTGGTCGCCGCCGGTGACATCTGCGGCTCCAACTGCAAGGCTACCGCCGCGGTGGTCGGGCAGATCAACCCCGCGGCGGTGCTGACCGCGGGCGACAACGCCTACAGCAGCGGCACCCTGTCGGAGTACCGCACCAGGTACGACCCGACCTGGGGCAAGTTCAAGACCATCACCTACCCGAGTGCGGGCAACCACGAGTACATCACGTCGAAGGCGTCGGGTTACTTCGACTACTTCAACGGTGTCGGTGTCCAGAGTGGACGGGCCGGTGAGCGCGGGAAGGGTTACTACGACTGGGAAATCGGGTCGTGGAAGTTCTTCGCGCTGAACAGCAACTTCAGCAAGATCGACAGCGCGGCGCAGCTGAGCTGGCTGAAGGAGAAGCTGCGCACCAACACCAAGCCGTGCGTGGCGGCCTACTGGCACCACCCGCTGTTCACCCTGGGCTCGCACAGCGGTGAGACGCAGGCAAGGCCGCTGTGGCAGGCGCTCTACGACGCGCACGCCGACCTGGTGCTGGTCGGGCACGACCACAACTACCAGCGGTTCGCGCCGCAGAACCCGCAGGGCAAGGCGGATCCGGCCGGCATGCGGCAGCTGCTGGTGGGAACCGGTGGCAAGTCGAACTACGACTTCAGCCGCACGCTGCCGAACGTGGAGGCCAAGGACGCCAAGTCGCACGGCGTGCTGAAGCTGACGCTGTCCGGGACCGGGTACAAGGGAGACTTCGTGCCGGTGAGCGGACAGTCCTACAAGGACAGTTTCAGCGGCAGCTGCCACGCGAAGGGCTAGTCCCAGTCCCAGCGGACCCGGTAGATGCCGGGCACCGGGTCGACCTCGGTCAGTTGGGCGGTGCGGGACGCGCCGACCCAGAGCTCGGCCACGGTGTCCGGCTCGCTGACTGAGCGCCGGTGGCCGCGCACGACCCGGGCAGGGAGGGCGCCCGGCGCGAACTGCACCTGGAGGGAGAGGTCCCGGACGGCCTCGCCCACCCGGATGGTCTGTTCCGCGTCGGGCAACCCGCCCGGCAGCACGGTGTAGTCGAGCACGGTCAGCTCGCCCGCGCGCAGGGGGCGGTCGAGCAGCAGTTCGAGGACCCGGAAGCCGGTGGTGTCGTCGGCGCGCTGCCTGCCCACCCGGCAGCCGCGGGACTCCGGGACCTGGAGCGGGCCGTGGGCGTGGTCGCTGCGGAAGGCGACCAGGTAGCGGTCGGTGTCCCGTTCGGCGCGCAGGAGCTGGTGGTAGGCGATCGCGGCGATGCGGCGGGAGTCGTCGACCGAGACGGTGAGGTGGGTGCCGACCCGGCTGAGGTCGTGCAAGGACTCCGGGCGGGCGTCGAGGCGGTCCAGGGCGCGGGCCAGGCCGTCGGGGCGGGCCCAGGCCCGGTCGGCGGGGAGGACGCCGGCGTGGTGACGCAGCCAGCGGCCCCGGGGGCGGCGGGGGCCGAGCAGGGAGGTCAGCGAGTCCGGGGGGAGGTTGAGGATGTGTTCGAGGCTGGTGACGGCGCGGAGGGACTCGGGGCGCTCGGGGCGGGTGTGGCCGTGTTGCCAGTAGCTGAGGGCGGTTTTGCTCGCGGGGGTGCCTCGGGAGTGGAGGCGGGCCTGGAGGCGGTCGAGGCTGAGGCCGCTGGATTTGACTGCCAGGCGGAGGGCGAGGCTGAAGGGGCCGTTGTGGAGGGCGGCGGTCAGTCGGGCTTCGGTGGCGCGGTCTGTGGTGGTGCGGGTGGTGGCCTGGGTGGTGGGCATGACCTCTCCGCAGGGGGGCGGTTGGCGCGGCAGGCTCGGTCATTGTGCTTTGGTGCTGGGGATGGGGCAATGGCCGGATGTCGGTGATTTTCCACAGTGGGGTTTTTATTTGTTACCCAGTGGCGACGGGGTACTCTGGTTGGTCCGGTTTTACTTGCGTTCGGTCGCTGGTGAGCGGTGGATTGTGTGATTTGGTTTGGGGCCCCTAGGCCATGCCTGATTGGGCTGAAGGGGCAGGCTTGGAATGCCTGCCCAATCGCTGGGCTAGCTTATGGCATGGCCTCCCCCCAAACAAAATCACACAACCACCGCGGCGCTAATTGTTAATGAACGCTCGGTTTACTCTTCGCGATGTTTCGCTTGCCGTTGGTCTTGCCGTTGGCCTTGTCAGCTCAGCTCCGCTGTCGTCATTGGGGCTGCTTGGACTGCCAGCAGGGCGATGTCGTCGTGGTCTCGGCCGTCCAGCCAGGCGTCGATGCGTTGTTCGACTCGGTGGATGAGGGTGCTGGCGGGGAGGCCGGCGAATTCTTGCAGGGCGGCGCGGAGTCTTTCGCTGCCGAAGAGTTCGCGGCCGGTTTTGCCGCCTCTGGCTTCGGTTACGCCGTCGCTGTACAGGACGCAGACTTCGCTGGGGGCCAGGGTTACCGTGGCTTCGCCGAATCTGGCGTCGGGGAGGATGCCTACCAGGGCTCCGGGGACGTCGATTTCGTCTACGGTGCCGTTGGTTCGCACGACCATGGGGTTGGGGTGGCCGCCGCCGCCCAGGATGAGTTCCAGTTCGCCGCTGGGTTCTGGGGTCATGGAGCCGACCAGCATTGTGGTGAAGCGGTTGCCGCCGTGGGAGAGGACCGCTTGGTTCACCAGGTGGAGCAGGCGGGCTGGGGCTGACTCCACCAGGCGGAGGGCGTGCAGGGAGTGGCGGACCCGGCCTGCCAGTGCGGCCGCCTCTACGCCGTTTCCGCAGACGTCGCCCAGCAGGAACATGGCGCTGCCGTCGGCGCGGGGGTGGACCTCGTAGAAGTCGCCGCCCACGCGGAGGGGTTCTCGGGCTGGGCGGTAGCAGGCGGAGAGGACCGCGCCGGGGACCGTGGGCAGGGGCGGGGGGACGAGTTCGGCTTGCAGGGTGGTCGCGGTGTCCACTTGTTCGGCGTAGCTGGCCGCTTGGGACAGGGCCAGGGCGGCTCGGGTGGTGAAGTCCTCGATCAGGGCCAGCTCTTCGGGCTGGAAGCCGCCTCTGGCCTTGTAGCGGGACAGGGCCAGGACGCCGACGGTGCGGTTCTCGTGGGTCATGGGGGCCAGCAGGATCTCGCCGAAGCCTTCTGGGGAGTCCGGGAGCGCCCAGGCGGCGTCCGCGGGGAGGCGGGCCGGGTCCAGTTCGGTGAGGGTGCCGGTGAGGGCCTCGGCCAGGCCGGGGACGGTGCGCAGGACTCGGCGGCCGGCGCGACCCCGGTCGGGTGGGCTCGCGGCGGCGGAGCAGCGCCACCACTCGTACAGGCCCCGCCTGGCCGGGATGAGGACCGTGGCGGAGTCGGCCAGGGTGGGGACCGCGAGCTGGGCGATGGAGCGCAGGGTGCGGCCGCGTTGCAGGGAGCTGCCCAGCTGGCGGCTGGCCTCGGCCAGGAAGCTGACCTGGGAGCGCTGGACGAGCAGCTCGTTGACGTGGTCGATCTCGTCGGTGACGTTCTGGATGTACCAGGCGTAGAGGGACTCGCCGAGGCGGCGGTGTCTGGCGCGCAGTCGCCGGCCGTCGTGTTGCAGCTCGACCAGCTCGGTGTCCATGGCCTGACCTGCGCCCAGGGCTCTGATGTCCAGGTCTTCGAGTGAGCCGCCCACGTTGAGCTTGGGGAACAGGGCGGCGGCCGCGTGGTTGAGCAGGCGGATGGCGTTGTGCTCGTCGTGGACCAGCACCGCGTCCTCGACCCCGTCCAGCAGCGCCTGCCACATCCCCGTTTCCACGCTGGGGACGTGCGCCGGGGGCGGGCGTTCCGGGTAGCTCACGGCGAGCACTTCCCGTTCGCTGGAGGACAGGGATCGGGTGATCAGTCTAGCCGCGCCTGGCGAGCGCGCACCGCTCGGTCGTGAGCAAACGCTCGGCATGGGAGGCTAGGCACTCGGGGATGATGACCAACGGCGAGCGACACAGGACCAGGAGGCCGGCGTGGACGAGCCGTTCCTCGAGCGACTGCTCGATGCGATGGAAGACCTGCGGGATGGGAACTTCCGTCGACGTCTGGTGGCGGGCAGCAACGGCACCTCCGCCCGCATCGCCGAGGTGTTCAACCAGATCGCCGCGCGCAAGCAGTGGGTGATCGGGGAACTGGTCCGGGTCCGGCAGGCGGTGGCCGAGGAAGGCCGCCTCTCCGAGCGGCTCTCCAGCGGTGACGGCGGCCCCCGGGGCGGCTGGGCGCAGGCGATCGACGAGGTCAACGGCCTGATCGAGGACCTCATGCAGCCCACCGAGGAACTCAGCCGGGTGCTGGCCGCGGCCTCCCAGGGCGACCTGTCGCTGCGGATGACCGAGCAGACCGACCGGCGGCCGCTGCGCGGGGAGTTCGCGCACCTGGCGACCACGGTGAACGGGCTGCTCACCCAGCTCTCGCTGTTCGCCTCCGAGGTCACCCGGGTGGCCCGCGAGGTGGGCACCGAGGGCAAGCTCGGCGGCCAGGCCGACGTGCCGGGAGCCGCAGGCCAGTGGCGGGCGCTCACCGACTCGGTGAACCTGATGGCCTCCAACCTGACCAGCCAGGTCCGCGACATCTCCAAGATGGCCGCGGCGGTGGCCAACGGCGACCTGACCCAGCAGATCACGGTCAACGCCTCGGGTGAGGTCGCGGCGCTGGCCGACACGCTCAACTCGATGACCGGCACCCTGCGCACCTTCGCCGGGGAGGTCACCAGGGTGGCCCGCGAGATCGGCACCGAGGGCCGCCTCGGCGGTCAGGCCCAGGTGCCCGGCGTGGCCGGAACCTGGAAGGACCTGACCGAGAACGTCAACTTCATGGCGCAGAACCTGACCTCGCAGATGCGCAACATCGCCGAGGTGACCACCGCGGTGGCCACCGGCGACCTGAGCCGCAAGATCACCGTCGAGGTCTCCGGCGAGCTGCTCGGCCTGAAGAACACCGTGAACACGATGGTGGACCAGTTGTCCGCGTTCGCCGACGAGGTCACGCGTGTCGCGCGCGAGGTCGGCACCGAGGGCATTCTGGGTGGTCAGGCGCAGGTGCCGGGGGTGGCCGGTACCTGGCGGGACCTGACCGAGTCGGTGAACTTCATGGCGAACAACCTGACTTCTCAGGTGCGTTCGATCGCCGAGGTGACCACGGCGGTGGCCAAGGGCGACCTGGGCAAGAAGATCACGGTGGATGCTCGTGGGGAGATCCAGGAGCTGAAGAACACCGTGAACACGATGGTGGACCAGTTGTCGTCCTTCGCCGACGAGGTCACGCGGGTGGCCCGTGAGGTCGGCGGGGATGGGCGGCTGGGTGGTCAGGCGCAGGTGGCCGGGGTGGCCGGGACCTGGCGCGACCTGACCGACAACGTGAACTTCATGGCGAACAACCTGACCTCGCAGGTGCGTTCGATCGCCGAGGTGACCACGGCGGTGGCCAAGGGCGACCTCACCCAGAAGATCACCGTGGACGCGCGCGGGGAGATCCTGGAGCTGAAGAACACCATCAACACGATGGTGGACCAGTTGTCCGCGTTCGCCGACGAGGTCACGCGGGTGGCGCGCGAGGTCGGCACCGACGGCAAGCTGGGTGGTCAGGCGCAGGTCCGCGGGGTGGCGGGCACCTGGAAGAACCTGACCGACAACGTGAACGTGATGGCCGACAACCTGACCGTGCAGGTCCGCTCGATCGCCACGGTGGCCACCGCGGTGGCCGGTGGCGACCTGTCGAAGAAGATCGCGGTCGAGGCCAAGGGCGAGGTGGCCGCGCTGGCCTCCACCATCAACGGCATGGTGGACACGCTGCGCGCCTTCGCCGACGAGGTCACCCGGGTGGCCCGCGAGGTCGGCACCGAGGGCATCCTCGGCGGGCAGGCCACCGTGCCCAACGTGGCCGGGACCTGGAAGGACCTCACCGAGAACGTCAACTTCATGGCGGACAACCTGACCGCCCAGGTGCGCAACATCGCCACCGTGACCACCGCGGTGGCCAAGGGCGACCTGTCCAAGAAGATCGATGTGGACGCGCGCGGGGAGATCCTGGAGCTCAAGACCACGGTCAACACCATGGTCGACCAGCTGTCCTCCTTCGCCGCGGAGGTCACCCGAGTCGCCCGCGAGGTCGGCACCGACGGCAAGCTCGGTGGTCAGGCCCAGGTGGAAGGCGTGGCCGGGACCTGGCGGCGGCTCACCGAGAACGTGAACCAGCTGGCCGGGAACCTGACCACCCAGGTGCGGGCCATCGCCGCGGTGGCCACCGCGGTCACCGCCGGCGACCTGACCAGGCAGATCACCGTCGACGCCGAGGGCGAGATGGCCGATCTGAAGGACAACATCAACCAGATGATCGGCAACCTGAAGGCCACCACCACGGCCAACCGGGACCAGGACTGGCTCAAGACCAACCTGGCCAGGATCACCTCGCTGATGCAGGGCCAGCGCGACCTGGCCACCGTGGCGCAGCTGATCATGAGCGAGCTGACCCCGGTGGTCTCCGCGCAGCAGGGCGCGTTCTTCCTGGCCAAGCAGCTGGACGAGGGCGAGACCGTGCTGGAGCTGACCGCGGGCTACGGCTACCGGGCCGCCGACGACGAGCCGCAGCGGTTCGGCCTCGGCGAGTCGCTGATCGGCCAGGTCGCGGTGGAGAAGAAGACCATCAAGGTCAACGGGGCGCCGCCGGACTACCTGCGGATCAGCTCGGGGCTGGGTTCCACCGCGCCGGTCAACGTGGCCGTGCTGCCGGTGCTGTTCGAGGGCAGCACGCTCGGGGTGATCGAGCTGGCCTCGGTCAGCGAGTTCACCGGCGTGCACCAGGACCTGCTGGAACAGCTCAAGGACCTGATCGGCGTCAACGTCAACACCATCCTGGCCAACTCGCGCACCGACGCGCTGCTGGCCGAGTCCCAGCGGCTGGCCCAGGAGCTGCGGGCCCGCTCCGAGCAGCTCCAGGCCCAGCAGGAAGAGCTCCAGCGCTCCAACACCGAGCTGGCCGAGAAGGCCACCCTGCTGGCCACCCAGAA
Organism: Crossiella sp. NPDC003009; assembly: GCF_053591555.1. Lineage (NCBI taxonomy): Bacteria > Bacillati > Actinomycetota > Actinomycetes > Pseudonocardiales > Pseudonocardiaceae > Crossiella > Crossiella sp. NPDC003009. The sequence goes on from NZ_JBSFUA010000027.1 coordinate 56,396, forward strand.
CCGCGACATCGAGATCAAGAACATCGAGATCGAGCGCGGCCGCCAGGAGCTGGAGGAACGCGCCCAGCAGCTGTCGCTGGCCTCCAAGTACAAGTCGGAGTTCATGGCCAACATGAGCCACGAGCTGCGCACCCCGCTGAACAGCCTGCTCATCCTGGCCAAGCTGCTCGCCGACAACCTGGAGAACAACCTCACCGACAAGCAGGTCGACTACGCCCGCACCATCCACGACGCGGGCAGCGACCTGCTCCAGCTGATCAACGACATCCTGGACCTGACCAAGGTCGAGGCCGGGCACCTGCTGCTCCAGCCCGCCGCGGTCGCGGTCACCGAGCTGGTCCGCTACGTCGAGGCGCTGTGCCGCCCGCTGTCCACGGAGAAGGGCCTGGACTTCGCGGTCCTGGTCGACCCCGCGGTGCCCGAGGTGCTGCACACCGACGAGCACCGGCTGCAGCAGATCCTGCGCAACCTGCTCTCCAACGCGGTCAAGTTCACCCACGAGGGCCGGATCCGGCTGGAGATCCGCAACGCCGACCCGGCCGAGGTGCGCCGCTCCGCGCTGCGCGGGCAGTCCTCGCTGGTGGCCTTCGCGGTGCAGGACACCGGCATCGGCATCGCCGCGGACAAGCTGGGCGTGATCTTCGAGGCGTTCCAGCAGGCCGACGGCACCACCAGCCGCAAGTACGGCGGCACCGGCCTGGGCCTGTCCATCAGCCGCGAGCTGACCGACCTGCTCGGCGGCGAGCTCCAGGTGCGCAGCGCGCCCGGTCACGGCTCGACGTTCACGCTGATCCTGCCGGTGGAGGCGCCGAACGAGGCCACCGTGCCGGACGTGCGGGACGAGCCGCCGCTGGAGCCGGTGATCGACCAGGCGGCCGTCGGCGGCCAGGACCCCGAGCCCCCGGCCCCGCAGCGGGCGCCGCTGCCGGTGCAGGTGCACCTGCCGCAGGAGGACGGGGCCGACACGCCGGTGCGCTTCCACGGCGAGAAGGTGCTGGTCGTGGACGACGACCTGCGCAACGTCTTCGCGCTGACCAGCGTGCTCGAGCTGCACGGCCTGCACGTGGTCTACGCCGACAACGGGGTGGCCGGGGTGCGCGCGCTGGAGCAGTACGACGACATCGCGCTGGTGCTGATGGACATCATGATGCCGGAGCTGGACGGCAACGCGACCATGGCCGCGATCCGGGAGATGTCGGCCTACGAGGACCTGCCGATCATCGCGGTCACCGCCAAGGCGATGAAGGGCGACCGGGAGAAGAGCCTGGCCTCCGGCGCCACCGACTACGTGACCAAGCCGGTGGACACCGAGCACCTGATCCGGCTGATCGCCAGCTACCTCGACACGGACACCGATCCGCTCGGAATTGAGGCTTAGCATCGGAACCCAGTGGGTAGGAGACACTGGGGAACGTGCACGCACCACCTTTGGGGCACTGAACGTGACAGAGCAACTGGGCGACCCTCGTGAAGGGGTGTCCCGGAACGTAGGGCTGACCGCGCTCGCCGCATTCGAGTCGGCCCCCTTGCTGGTTTGGCTGGTCGACGGGCTGCGCAACGAGCCCCTCGGCGCGAACGCGGCCGCCCGCGCGCACGGGGCCGCGGCTTTCGGCGGCCCGGAGCTGCGCGCCGCGGTCACCGAGGCCGCGCTCACCGGGCAGGCCTCCAAGCTCACCCTGGAACAGCACGCCGGCGCGGTGACCCCGCTGCTCGGCGGCGACTCCGCGGTGCTGGTCGTGCTGGCCGACCTGAGCGACGCGCTGCGCGCCGGCGGCGAGGCCCCGGAGGCGCACACCGTGCCGGGGGTGGCGGTGGCCGGGGTGCACCGGGTCAACGCCAGCCTCTCCGCCGCGGCAGGCGACTTCTACGAGGCCATCCCGCTCGACGGCGGCCGGATCGCGCTGGCCGTCGGCGACGTCGGCGCCACCGAGGACACCGCGGGCGCGATGGCCCGGCTGCGCGGCGCGCTGCTGGCCTACCTGCTGGCCGGGATGGGTGTGGAAGAGGTGATGGCCAACCTGGGCCGCTTCGCCGGGCGCAGCGCCGGCGCGGCAGGCAGCACCGCCAGCCTGGCCGTGCTCGACCCCGGCAGCCTGCGCCTGGACTACGTCACCGCCGGCCACCCGCCGCCGCTGCTGATCGGCGCGAACGGGACCAGCCGCGCGCTGGCCCGCACCGGCGGCGCCCCGCTGGGCTACGGCGACGGCGGCTACCGGGCGCAAACCGCCCAGCTCACCGACGCCGACACCGTGCTGCTGCACACCAACGGCCTGCTCTGGCTGCCCGGCCCGGACGCCGAGCGCAACGCGCACCTGCTGCTGCGCTCGGCAGGGCAGCGGCTCACCGAGACCGGGCTGACCGTGGAGCAGGCCGGTCGTTCGATCATCGAGGACCTGGCCGGGCCCGGTCAGCTGCGGGACGAGGCGGTGCTGCTGGCCGCCCGGCTGCAGCCCAGCTCGCTGGCCCCGCTGGCCCTGGTGGTGCCCGCGCGGCCGGAGCAGCTGCGGCCGGTGCGCAGGCAGTTCCAGGAGTGGCTGGCCGCGGCCGGGGCCAGCCAGCAGGACGTGGAGATCCTGCAGCTCACCTCGGGTGAGGCGATGACCAACGCGATCGAGCACGCCTACCCGCCCGGCGCGGACGGCCAGGTCGAGTTCCGGGCCAGCCTGGACCCCGACGGCACCGTGCAGGTCGACATCGCCGACCACGGCGGCTGGGTCGCGCCCAGGCACGACCGGGGCTCCCGCGGCCGGGGCCTGCTGCTGATGCGGCAGTGCGTGGACGAGCTGCGGGTATCCCCCAGCGAGCACGGCACCTCGGTCTGCCTGCGGCACCGGCTGCGCGGCCTGGACGTGGCCGAGGAGGACGACGACGGCCTGCTGTCGGCCTTCGGCGTGCCGCCCCAGGACGGCAACCGGCTGCCCTCGGGCGCGGACCTGCGCACCGCCTACGTGGGCGAGCGGGTGCACGCCTGGCTCTCCGGCGAGCTGGACGTGGCCGCCGCCGAGGTGCTCGGCCGCCAGCTGGCCAACCTGACCTGCGGCGGCACCGTGCCGCTCTCGGTGGACCTGTCCCAGGTCGGGCACCTCTCCAGCGCCGGGGTGACCTTGCTGTTCGAGCTGGCGCACCAGGCCAGCACCGCGGGCTGCCGCCTGCACGTGCACGCCGCCACGGGCAGCTCGGCGGCCTTCGTGCTGGCCAACACCGGGCTGCACGCGGTGGCCGAGGTGATGGTGGTGGCCAGTCAGCCGGATGAGTCCCAACCCAGCCCCGCGACCGGTATTCCCCCGAGTTGACGAGCAGGGCCTTCTGCCGAGGTGTGGCGCGGCGGTCTAGGGTGGCAATCAGCGCGCGCGAGTTAGGGACAGGGGAAGCGGAGTGGAGCAGCCGGACGTCGTGGAGCCGCACGGCTCCAACGCCACGGGCAGTGGCGCGCCGATCGCGCCCCCGTACGCCGAAGGCGAACCGGAAGAGCTGATCGGCCTGGAAGTGCGGAGCCAGGACGCCGACACCGCGGTGGTCTCGGTCAGCGGCGAGGTCGACATGTACACCGCGCCGCTGCTGGAGGACTGCCTCCGCGAGGAGGCGGTGGCGGGCAGCAGGCGTCTGGTGGTGGACCTGTCCCAGGTCGACTTCCTGGACTCCAGCGGCCTGGCGCTGCTCGTGCAGGTGCACCAGCAGGCCAAGGAGCAGGAGCGTGAGCTGCGGGTGGTCTGCGTGGAGGGCATCGTGAAACGGGCGATCACCAGCACCGGACTGGACGCCACCCTGGCGCTGTACGCGGACGTGACCTCGGCCAGCGACTGACCGCTCGCCCGATGTGACGAATGTTACGCCCCATGGCGTAGTTCACGGATCGGGCATGACTACTCGATCCGTTGTCGCGGCAACGCTGACCTGGGTGTTAGCCGGTGCGTTGCTCCTGCCTGGTGGCGTCGCGACGGCCGATCCGGCAGCCACCTGCGTCCAGCACGACGTTCCGGTGAGCACGCTGACCGTCACCGGGACCATGCACGGCACGCTGTGTCTCCCGGACGGCCCCGCACCGAGCACGGTCCTCGTGCTGGTGCCCGGCGCCACGTACAACTCCGTCTACTGGGACTTCCCGTACCAGCCGGAGACCTACTCCTTCGCCCGCGCGATGACCGCCGCCGGCCACGCCACCTTCGCGGTGGACCGGCTGGGCACCGGGCAGAGCACCCGGCCGCCGAGCGCCCAGCTCACCGCGCTGATCCAGGCCGCGGCCGTGCACGACGTGGTGCAGGCCCTGCGCGCGGGCCAGGTCGGCGGAACCGCCTTCGGCAAGGTGGTGCTCGGCGGGCACTCGCTGGGCTCGGCCATCTCCATCGTCGAGGCGGCCACCTACCACGACGTGGACGCGGTGCTGGTCACCGGCGCCTCGCACGTGGTCAACGCGGTGAACACGGCCACGCTGCTGTCCACCCACCTGCACTCGGTGGCCCTGGACCCCGGGTTCGCCCAGCACGACCCCGGCTACCTGACCACCAGGCCCGGCCACCGCGACGCGGCCTTCCACGCCCCGGACCCGACCGATCCGCAGGTGCTCGCCCTGGACGAGGCGACCAGGGACGTGGTCTCCTCGACCGAGGCCCCCGACGGGCTGGGCCTGGGTTTCCTGTCCCCGTACTCGGCGCTGGTGACGGTGCCGGTGCTGGTGGCCATCGGCGAGCGGGACAAGTACTTCTGCGGCCTGCTCATCCCGCGGTGCACGACCCCGGCGCTGAAGCTGCGGGAGAGCGCGTACTACCCGCTGGTCCCCTCGCTGGACACCTACGTGCTGCCCACCGCGGGGCACTCGGTCAACCTGAACCCGGACGCCCCGCTGCTGCACGCCGCGGTACTGGGCTGGGTGGGCTCGGTGGGCTAAGCGCCCAGCAGCGCCTCGACCCCGCGCGGGAACTCCGCCTCCCTGACGTAGGCCAGCACCGTGTCCCGGAAGGCGGCGGCCGCGTTGGTCAGCGCCACGTCGGTGCGGTGCGCCAGCGCGATGGTGCGCGGAATCCCCGGCGGTGCGAGGGGAGTGGACCGCAGCCCCGGCCGGTTGGCCAGCACCAGGCTCGGCACCAGCGCCAGCCCCAGGCCGGTCTCCACGAACCGGAGCACCGCGTCCATCTCCCCGCCCTCCACCGCGAACCTGGGCTCGACGCCGGCCCGGCGGCAGGCGGCCAGGGTGGCCTCGCGCAGGTCGTAACCGGGCCGGAACATCACCAGTTCGCGGGCGGCCAGCTCCTCGATCTTGAGGTGGGTCCAGCGGGTCGGCGGCTTCGCGCCGGCCGGGCTGGCCACCACCAGCGGTTCGCGCAGGATCGGGGTGGTGGTCAGCGCGGGTTCGGCGCCGCTGCCGGGCACGATCACCAGCGCCAGGTCCAGTTCGCCGCGGGTCAGGTCGCGCACCAGGTCCTGCGACCCGCTCTCCTGCACCTGCAACCGGATGCCGGGATAGCGGTCGCGGAAGCGGCGCAGCACCTCGGCGACCAGGCTCACGCACATGCTCGGGGTGGCGCCCAGGCGGACCCGGCCGCGGCGCAGGCCGACCAGCTCCTGCACCTCCAGGCGCGCGGTGTCCACGTCGGCCAGGATGCGGCGGGCCAGCGGCAGCAGCGCCTCGCCCGCCGGGGTGAGCGCGATGTTGCCGCGGGCCCGGCTGAACAGCGGCGCGCCGAGCTCGTCCTCCAGCACCTTGATCTGCTTGCTGAGTGAGGGTTGCGCCACATTCACCGCTTCCGCGGCCTGCGTGAAGTGCCGGGTGCGGGCGACCGCCAAGAAGTACGCGAGCTGCTGCAAGTTCACTTCGATAGCGTACGGCTATCGAGTCGAGCCGTTCCATATATTGGACGACTTGTCGCGGCGCTCCTACCGTCGGGTCATGGCTGTTCCCAGCTTGACCACCACCCCCGTCCCACCACGGACGCCGACCGGCCGTGCCCGCCGGTCGGCACGGATCTCCTCGGTGCTGCTCAAGGCCGTCATGGCGGTGACCGGGCTGCTGCTCTTCGGCTTCGTCGTCGCGCACATGCTCGGCAACCTCAAGATCTTCTTCGGCGCCGAGTCCTTCGACAGCTATGCCCGGTTCCTGCGCACCGTCGGCGAGCCACTGGTGCCCGAGCGCGGGCTGCTGTGGATCATGCGGATCGGCCTGCTGGTCGCGGTGTTCGCGCACATCATCGCCGCCACCATGCTGGCCCGCCGCGCCCGCAGGGCCCGGCCGGTGCGCTACCACCACCGGCCCAAGGTGCAGGGCAGCTACGCCGCGCGCACCATGCGCTGGGGCGGGGTGATCATCGCGCTGTTCGTGGTCTACCACCTGATGGACCTGACCCTGCTGTGGGCCAACCCGAACGGCGTGCACGGCGAGGCCTACAACAACGTCACCGCCGACTTCACCCTGGCGCGCTGGCCGGTGGTGCTGGTCTACACCGTCGCGGTGCTGACCCTGGGCTTCCACCTGCGGCACGGGGTGTGGAGCGCGCTGCGCAGCCTCGGCCGCGGCCGGGCCCGCACCGAGGCGCGGCTGAAGGTCCTCGCGCTGGTGGTGGCCGTGCTGGTCTGCGCCGGTTACCTGTCCGTCCCCTTCGCTGTGCTGACCGGGTTGGTGAGCTGACATGAGCTACTTCGTCGAGGGCGACCCGATCGCCGACACCAGGGCGCCGGACGGGCCGATCGAGACCCGCTGGGAGCGCCGCCGCTTCGGCGCGCGGCTGGTCAACCCGGCCAACAAGCGCAAGCTGAGCGTGATCGTGGTCGGCACCGGCCTGGCCGGCGGCTCGGCCGCGGCCACCCTGGCCGAGCTGGGCTACCGGGTCAGCTCCTTCTGCTACCAGGACAGCCCGCGCCGGGCGCACAGCATCGCCGCGCAGGGCGGGATCAACGCGGCCAAGAACTACCGCAACGACGGCGACAGCGTGCACCGGCTGTTCTACGACACGGTCAAGGGCGGGGACTTCCGGGCGCGGGAGTCCAACGTGCACCGGCTGGCCGAGATCAGCACCCAGATCATCGACCAGTGCGTGGCCCAGGGCGTGCCCTTCGCCCGCGAGTACGGCGGGCTGCTGGACACCCGCTCCTTCGGCGGCGCGCAGGTCGCCCGCACCTTCTACGCCCGCGGCCAGACCGGCCAGCAGCTGCTGCTGGGCGCCTACCAGGCGCTGTCCCGGCAGATCAGCGCCGGGCGGGTGACCATGCACCCGCGCACCGAGATGCTGGACCTCATCGTGGTGGACGGCCGGGCCCGCGGCATCGTGGCCCGCAACCTGGTCAACGGCGAGGTGTCGGTGCACTTCGCCGACGCGGTGGTGCTGGCCACCGGCGGCTACGGCAACGCCTTCTACCTGTCCACCAACGCCAAGGGCTGCAACACCACCGCGATCTGGCGGGCGCACCGGCGCGGCGCGCTGTTCGCCAACCCCTGCTACACCCAGATCCACCCGACCTGCATCCCGGTCAGCGGCGACCACCAGTCCAAGCTGACCCTGATGAGCGAGTCGCTGCGCAACGACGGCCGGGTGTGGGTGCCCAAGCTGGCCGGCGACACCAGGCCGGCCAACGAGATCCCCGAGGACGAGCGGGACTACTACCTGGAGCGGATCTACCCCAGCTTCGGCAACCTGGTGCCGCGCGACATCGCCTCCAGGGCCGCCAAGAACGTCTGCGACGCCGGCCGCGGGGTCGGGCCGGGCGGGCTGGGCGTGTACCTGGACTTCGCCGACGCGATCCGCCGTCTCGGCCGGGACGCGGTCTCGGCCAGCTACGGCAACCTGTTCGAGATGTACCAGCGCATCACCGGCGAGGACCCGTACGAGGTGCCGATGCGCATCTACCCGGCCGTGCACTACACCATGGGCGGGCTGTGGGTGGACTACGACCTGCGCAGCACCATTCCCGGGCTGTTCGTCATCGGCGAGGCCAACTTCTCCGACCACGGCGCCAACCGGCTCGGCGCGAGCGCGCTGATGCAGGGCTTGGCCGACGGCTACTTCGTGCTGCCCAACACCATCGGCGACTACCTCGCCGACGGGCCGTTCGAGGCCGTCGACCCCGCCCACCCCGCGGTCGAGGAGGCCACCGCCGCCGTTCAGTCCACTGTGGACAAACTGCTTTCGGTGAACGGGACGCGAACAGTGGATGACTTCCACCGCGAGCTCGGTCGCCTGATGTGGGACCACTGCGGGATGGAGCGCAGCGAGGAGGGTCTGCGCAAGGCGCTGGAACGGATTCCGGAGCTGCGCGCGGAGTTCTGGCGGGAGGTCAAGGTGCCCGGCGCCGGCGAGGGCCTCAACCAGGCACTGGAGAAGGCGGGCCGGGTGGCCGACTTCTTCGAGCTGGCCGAGCTGATGTGCGTGGACGCGCTGCACCGCACCGAGTCCTGCGGCGGGCACTTCCGCGCGGAGAGCCAGACCCCCGACGGCGAGGCCCGCCGCGACGACGAGCACTTCAGCTACGTCGCGGCCTGGGAGTTCGCCGGGTCCGGCCAGGCGCCGGTGCTGCACAAGGAAAACCTCACCTTCGACTACGTCACCCCCAGCCAGCGGAGCTACAAGTGAGACTGACCCTCAACATCTGGCGCCAGAGCGGGCCCGAGGACAAGGGCAGGATGGTCCGCTACCAGCTCGAAGAGGTCTCCGAGGACATGTCCTTCCTGGAGATGCTCGACGTGCTCAACGAGAAGCTCACCCTGGCCGGGGATGAGCCGGTGGCCTTCGACCACGACTGCCGCGAGGGCATCTGCGGCATGTGCGGCATGATGATCAACGGCGTCGCGCACGGCCCGGAGAAGGCGACCACCGCCTGCCAGCTGCACATGCGGCACTTCGACGACGGTGACTCGATCACCATCGAGCCGTGGCGGGCCGCGCCGTTCCCGGTGGTCAAGGACCTGGTGGTGGACCGCAGCTCGTTCGACGCGATCATCTCCGCCGGTGGCTACATCAGCGCGCCCACCGGCAGCGCGCCGGACGCGCACGCCACCCCGGTGCCCAAGCCGGACGCCGACACCGCCTTCGAGGCGGCCGCCTGCATCGGCTGCGGCGCCTGCGTGGCGGCCTGCCCCAACGGTTCCGGCATGCTGTTCACCGCGGCCAAGGTCACCCATCTCGGCCTGCTGCCCCAGGGCCAGCCGGAACGCGACACCCGCGTGATCAACATGCTCACCACCCACGACGACCTGGGCTTCGGCGGCTGCACCAACGCCGGCGAGTGCACCACGGTGTGCCCCAAGGGAATCCCCCTGGAAACGATTGCCCGGCTCAACGCCGACTACCTGCACGCCACGGTCTCGACCAGGGGCCGCAAGCGCTGATCACGGTGCCCCGGGCCGGCGGACGTCCGCTTCGTCCGGCTCGGGGTGGCCGTGGGGGCGGCGAGTGGTTCACATAATTCAAAGCGTGGAACAAGGCGACCGGTCGGTCGGTTCTTGTGGTTATGCTGCGCTCGGAGGATGGCCGGATGCCTGGCTGGGGGCTCCAGGAGCGCCAGAAGAACAGGAAAGACCGATGAAGGTTGCGTGCCCGGGGGGTAAGGGCTTTCCGTTGTGGGCTGGCATGCCGGACCTGCCGCCGCCGTGGTTCCAGGGAGCCGCGCGGTGACCGAGGTCCTGGCGAGGACCTCCAGCGGCCGGGTCCGTGGTCGGCAGGACGACGGCGTTGCCCGTTTCCTGGGTATTCCTTACGCGGCCGCGCCGCGGGGCTCCGGGCGGTTCGCCGCGCCGGAACCGGTGCGGCCGTGGACCGGGGTGCGGGAGGCCACCGAGTTCGGTGCCACCGCGCCCTCGGCGAGCCTGAACCGGACGGGACTGGAGCTCCTGGCCGAACCGTCCGTTCCGGGCGCGGAGTACCTCAACCTCAACGTGTGGACGCCGGGTGTGGACGGCGCGCGGCGGCCGGTGCTGGTGTGGATCCACGGTGGCGCGCACGTCACCGGGTCCTCCGCCCAGCCGAGCTACGACGGCCGCGCGTTCGCCACGCGCGGCATCGTGATCGTCTCCCTCAACCACCGGCTCGGCGCGGAGGGTTACGCCCAGCTGCCAGGGGTGCCGGCCAATCGGGGCCTGCTGGACCAGCTGGCCGCGCTGGACTGGGTCCGCCGGGAGATCGCCGGGTTCGGCGGCGACCCGGACCGGATCACCATCAGCGGCAGCTCCGCGGGCGCCGGTTCGGTGCTTGCCCTGCTGTCCCTGGACACCGGGCGGTTCCGGCGGGCGGTGGCGCAGAGCGCCGCACCCAGGTCCGCTCTGTCCACTGTGGACGCTGAGCGGATGGCCAAGGAACTGGCCGGTCTGGCCGGGGTCCCGGCCACCGCGGAGGGCCTGGCCGAGGTCGAGCCGGCGCGGCTGGCCGAGATCGCCACCGACCTGACCCTGGCGGTGCTGGCCGATCCGGATCCGCTGCGCTGGGGCGAGACCGTGGTCGCCTCCTCGATGGCCTTCGGGCCGGTGGTGGACGGCCAGGTGCTGACCCGGCATCCCTTCGACGCGCTGCTCGCGGGCGCGGGCCGGGAGGTGGAGCTGTTGCTGGGCACCAACTCCGACGAGCTGAGCCTGCTCGTCCGGGACGAGGGCGTGGCGGCCGCGCTGACCGAACAGCTGTTCCGGGAACCGGCGTACACCCTCGCCGAGTCCAGGACCGGCGCCGCGGCCACCTACCTCTACGAGTTCGGCTGGCGGTCGCCACTGCCGGGCGTGGGGGCGGCGCACGGGCTGGAGCTCGGGTTCGTCTTCGACAACCTGGGGCACTCCCGCCTTGAGGGCGAGAAGCCGCCTGCCGAGCTGGCCCGCGAGGTCAACGGGAACTGGGTTTCCTTTGCCGCGCACGGAGATCCGGGCTGGCCCCGGTTCACCGAGGAGACGCCGTTCGTGCGGTGGCTGGGCGGTTAGCCCTTCGCGAAGAGCTGAAGTCGTTCCAGGGAGCCGTTGAACTCGTTCTGGTCGCCGGGGAACGTGCCCTTGTCGTTGTACTGCCAGAAGGTGTGCCAGTCCCAGCCCGCCGGTCGTTCCCCCGGCGCGTCGGCGTACCTGGCCAGCCACAGCGGGTTCGTCTTGCCGAACTCCGCGCTGTTGCCGGTGCAGGTCTTCCACCAGTTCGTGGTGGTGTAGATGGTCGGGTGCCGCTTGGCGCGCTGGGCGTAGGTCTGGCTGAAGTCGCGGATCCAGGCCACCATGTCGGCCGGGCTCTTGCCGTAACACGCTGGGCCGTAAGGGTTGTACTCGATGTCCAGCGCGCCGGGCAGGGTCCGCCCGTCGCCGGACCAGCCGCCGCCGTTGCCGAGGAAGTAGTTCGCTTGCGCCGCGCCGCTGGAGCGGTCCGGCAGCGCGAAGTGGTAGGAGCCGCGGATCAGGCCGACGTCGTAGGAACCCTGGTACTGCTGGGCGAAGCGCGGGTTCTTGAAGCCGGTGCCCTCGGTCGCCTTCACGTAGGCGAAGGTCGCGCCCTTGCGCTTGACCTCGGCCCAGTTGACCTCGCCCTGGTGGCCGCTGACATCCAGCCCGAGCGGTTTGCCGCTGGGCTGGAACTCGGTGCCGTCCCTGGCTTCGGCGCCCGCGCCCGCCCCGGCGAACGCGCGTTCCGCGCCGGACTCCTCGGCCAGCGCCGGGACCGAGCCGGTGATCAGCAGGAGCGCGAGGGTCGCCAGCGTCAACGACCTTGCACTCAGGGTTGAGAAGGTCATGTCGCGGACGGTAAGCGCTCATGTCCGGCTCCGCGTGGCGGCACGACGGCGAATCACCCGATCTTGGTGCCGCGTTGTCCCCCCTTCCGGGGACGCGGTGTCAGAACGTAGACCGGATGGAGACCCGCAGCGCCGGAGTGGAGTAGCGACTGGTCCTCGTCTGCTCCAGCAGCTGCACGATCTGTGCCGCTACGCTCCGGTGATGGCTGTCGTGCAGGACGTCGTGCCTGCTCTCGGCCACGGTGACGAAGCGTGACCGGCGCAGCCGCAGAGCCAGCGTCCGGGCGGTGAGCGGCGGGCACAGCACGTCCGAGTCGCCGTGCAGCACCAGCACCGGCAGGTCCGGCCCACCGGCCAGCGCGGACTCGGCCAGCGCGGGCGGCACCGGGGTGCGCAGCAGCTCCCCGCGCCGCAGTCCCGCCTCGGCGGCCAGTTCGGCGCGCTGGTCCTCCCCGTGCAGGCGCAGTCGCAGCTCGTCGTCGAAGTCCAGCGTCTCGCCACCGGCGGGCAGCGCGCCGCCGGGCACACCGGCGGCGACGACCGCGCGCACCGAGGGCTCGAACCGCGCCGCGTGCAGCGCGAGCAGCGCGCCGGTGTCCGCGCCCAGCAGGTACAGCGTGCCCTGGGCCTCGGTGGCCGCCGCGTGCACGCGGGCCAGGGCGAGGGCCGGTTCTGGCTCGGGCAGGTCCACGACCCGCACCTGGTAGCCGTCGACCGCCAGCCGCGCGGTCAACCTCGAATAGCGGGCGGCGTGCTCGCCGCGGCCAGGCAGGACCACCAGGGTTCCCCGGTTCATGACTCGCACGCTAGGAATGGCGCGGCGGCCGGTCAATCTCGTCCCAGGGAACGGGATTCCCACAAATGCGGCGTTGACAGCGGCCGGTGGACCTGTTGCCATCAATGGCGTGTCCCATTCGACGCCTCTCGTCCGGCGCCGGCACGTCGACCTCGTCCGTGTCGCCGCTCAAGGCTGTCCGAACTCTCTCAGCTAGTCCCTGACCAGGACATCTTCACCTCATTCCGTTGGCATGCCGCCTTTTTTCGGCATGCCGGGAAATTCTTGATCTTTCTTTTCCGACCGGCTGGAGAGAGCTGTGTCCCTATCCACTCCCGAATCGTTGAAGTTCGCCTACTGGGTGCCGAATGTGAGCGGTGGCCTGGTCACCAGCGACATCGAACAACGCACCGACTGGGGCTATGAGTACAACCGGAAACTCGCCGTCCTCGCCGAGGACAACGGGTTCGAGTACGCGCTGAGCCAGGTCCGCTACATCGCCAGCTACGGCGCCGCCTACCAGCACGAGTCCACCAGTTTCAGCCTCGCGCTGCTGCTGGCCACCCAGCGGCTCAAGGTGATCGCCGCCGTGCACCCCGGGCTCTGGCAGCCCGGCGTGCTGGCCAAGCTGATCGCCACCGCCGACCACCTCTCCGGCGGCCGGGCCGCGGTGAACGTGGTCAGCGGCTGGTTCAAGGACGAGTTCACCAAGCTCGGCGAACCCTGGCTGGAGCACGACGAGCGCTACCGCCGCTCCGAGGAGTTCATCCGGGTGCTGCGCGAGATCTGGACCTCCGAGGCCGCCGAGTTCCGCGGCGACTTCTACCGACTGCACGACTTCGACCTCAAACCCAAACCCCTGGAGGTGCCGGACCGGCCGCACCCGGAGATCTTCCAGGGCGGCAACTCCACCGCCGCGCGCGCCATGGCCGGACGGGTCTCGGACTGGTACTTCAGCAACGGCAAGGACTTCGACGGGGTGACCGAGCAGGTCAGCGAGGTCAAGGGCGCGGCGGCGGCCAACGGGCGGACCGTCCGCTTTGGACTCAACGCCTTCCTCATCGCCAGGGACACCGAGGCCGAGGCGAAGGAGGTGCTGCGCGAGATCATCGCCAAGGCCAACGTGGAAGCCGTGCACGGGTTCCGGGACGCGGTCGCACAGGCCGGTCAGTCCACTTCGGACAAACGCGGGATGTGGGCGGACTCCAGCTTCGAGGACCTGGTGCAGTACAACGACGGCTTCCGCAGCAAGCTGATCGGCACCCCGGAGCAGATCGCGCAACGGATCGTGGCGTACAAGCGGCGCGGGGTGGACCTGCTGCTGCTCGGATTCCTGCACTACCTGGAAGAAGTCGAGTACTTCGGCAAGAACGTGCTGCCCATCGTCCGTGAGCTGGAAGCCGAGGCCGCCGACCGCGAGCCAGTCGGAACGGGAGTCTGAGCCATGACCAACACCGAAGCCCGCCCCGCGACCTTCGACAACCGCCCCCAGCCGCGCACCCCCGAGGAGTGGCTGGCCCGCGCGGGCGAGGTGGCCGCCATCCTCGCCGTGGACGCGGTCGCCCGCGACAAGGCGGGAGCCACCCCGTACGCGGAAGTCCAGCTGCTCAAGGACTCCGGCCTGGTCACCCTGCTCGCCCCGGCCGAACACGGTGGCGGCGGCCAGAACTGGGTCACCGCCTACCAGGTGATCCGCGAGGTGGCCAAGGCCGACGGCTCGATCGGTCAGCTGCTCGGCTACCACTACCTGTGGGCCTGGGCCGCCCGCCTGGTCGGCACCCCGGCGCAGATCGCCGCGGTGGAGGAGGCCGCGGCGAAGCACCGCTGGTTCTTCGGCGGCGCGGTCAACCCCAGGGACAACGACCTGGTGATCACCGACAACGGCGACACCATCGTCTACAACGGACGCAAGTCCTTCTCCACCGGCAGCAAGGTCTCCGACGTCACCGTGCTGGAAGGGGTGTTGCAGGGCACCGAGACGCACATCTTCGCCATCGTGCCCTCCGACCAGCCCGGCATCGTCTTCGGCGACGACTGGGACAACCTCGGGCAGCGGCTCACCGAGAGCGGCAGCGTGCAGATCCGCGACGTGCACGTGGACTGGGCCTCGGCGGCCGGGTTCGAGAACAAGGTGTTCCAGCCCAGGGTCTACAACACGATCAACGTGCCCGCGATCCAGCTGGTGTTCGTCAACTTCTACCTCGGCATCGCCAAGGGCGCGCTGGAGACCGCGGCCACCTACACCCGCGAGCACAGCCGGTCCTGGCTGTACTCCGCCTACGAGCGGGCCGTGGACGAGCCGCACGTGATCGACACCTACGGCGACCTGGCGAGCAAGCTGTGGGCGGTGGAAGCCCTCGCGGACCAGGTGGCCGTTGAGGCGCAAGGCATCCACGACGATCCGGACGCGCTCACCGAACGGCGGCGCGGCGAGCACGAGGTGCGGGTGGCCGCGGTGAAGGCCAGGGCGACCGAGGTCGCGCTGGAGGTGACCAACCGGATCTTCGAGGTGACCGGGGCGCGGGCCACCGCGTCGAGCCAGGGCCTGGACCGGTTCTGGCGCAACGTGCGCACGCACACCTTGCACGACCCGGTGGCCTACAAGCGGGCCGAGGTCGGGGTGTACGTGCTCCGCGACGAGATCCCCGCGCCCACCTGGTACTCATGACCACCATCCCAGCCTCGGCGTCGGTGCGGGTGATCCGCGGCGACGCCGAGGCGCTGGCGGTGGCGGCCCAGCTCGCGGCGAAGTTCGCGGCCGGGGCCGCCGACCGCGACGCGCACCGCAGGCTGCCCGAGGCCGAGCTGGCCGAGCTGTCGGCCAGCGGGCTGCTCGGCGTCACCGTGCCCGCCGCCCATGGTGGCGCCGACGTGGCCACCACCACCCTGGCCGAGGTGTTCCGGCTGCTGGCCGCCGCCGACCCCAACCTGGCGCAGATCCCGCAAAGCCACTTCGCCTACGTCAATGTGCTGCGCGCCCAGGGCAGTCCGGAACAGCAGCGGTTCTTCTTCGCCGAACTGCTGGCCGGCAAGCGTTTTGGCAACGCGCAGTCCGAGGCCGGGACCAAGCACGTGCAGGACTACCGGACCCGGCTGACCCCGGCCGGGCCGGGGGAGTTCACGCTGAACGGGATCAAGCACTACAGCACCGGCGCGCTGTTCGCGCACTGGATACCGGTGCTGGCCAAGGATCCCGAGGACCGGCTGCAGGTCGCCTACGTGCCTGCCGGCGCGCCTGGACTGTCCATTGTGGATGACTGGAACGGTATGGGACAGCGCACCACCGCCAGCGGCACCGTGCGGCTGGCGAAGGTGCGGGTGCCGGCCGGGCACGTGGTGCCGCACCACCGGACCTTCACCGGTCCACAGCTGCACGGCGCGGTGGCCCAGCTGCTGCACGCGGCCATCGACACCGGTATCGCCGGTGGCGCGCTGGCCGAGGCCGCGGAGTTCGTGCGCACCCGCAGCCGCCCGTGGTTCGAGAGCGGGGCCGAGCGGGCCGACGCCGATCCGTTGACCATCCAGCGCTTCGGCGAGCTGACCGTGGCGGTGCGCGGTGCGGAGGCGTTGCTGAGCACGGCGGCCGCCGAGGTCGACCGGGCCAGGGCGAACCTGGTCGACACCACCGCGGCCGCCGCCTCCCTCGCGGTGGCGGTGGCCAAGGTGGCCGCCGACCGGGCGGCCATCGAGGTGACCAACGCCCTGTTCGAGGTCGGCGGCACCCGCTCGGCGCTGGACGAGCTGAACCTGCACCGGCACTGGCGCAACGCCCGCACGCACACCCTGCACGACCCGGTGCGCTGGAAGATCCAGCACATCGGCCGCCACACCCTGACCGGCGAGCACCCGCCCCGGCACGGACTCATCTAGGGAGACCCGATGACCTCGATCCTGGTGATCTCCGGAAGTCCTTCCGCCACCTCAAGAACCGCCGCCCTGGTGGAGCGGCTCGCCGACCGGCTGGCCGGGCAGGAGCACCAGGTGCGCACGGTCGCGGTCCGAGAGCTGCCCGCCGAGTCGCTGCTGACCGCCGACGCCGCCGAACCCCGGATCGCCGAGGTGGTCGCGGAGATCCAGCGGGCGGACGGGCTGGTGGTGGCCTCGCCGGTGTACAAGGCGGCCTACACCGGGGTGCTCAAGTCGCTGCTGGACCTGTTGCCGCAGTTCGCCTTCACCGGCAAGGTGGTGCTGCCGCTGCTCACCGGCGGCAGCCCCGCGCACGTGCTGGCCCTGGACTACGCGCTGCGCCCGGTGCTCAACTCCCTCGGCGCGCACCACGTCACCCAAGGCTATTTCGTGCTGGACAAGCTCATCCAGCGCACCGACACCGGCATCACCCTCGCGCCGGAGGCGGAAACCGCCCTGCTGTCCATTGTGGACATATTCTCCGCCGCGGTGCACCGCCGCCACGGCGAACTGCTCGCGGCTAGCTGAGAAGGAACTCCGATGACCCTGACCTTCCACTGGTTCCTGCCCACCTACGGCGACAGCCGCTACCTGGTCGGCGGCGGCCACGGCGTGCACACCAGCACCGCCGGTGGCGCCCGCCCGGCCACCCTGGCCTACCTCGGGCAGATCGCGCGCAGCGCCGAACAGCTCGGCTTCGCCGGCGCGCTCACCCCGACCGGGGCCTGGTGCGAGGACGCCTGGCTGTCCACCGCGATGCTCACCGAGGTCACCGAGCGGCTGAAGTTCCTGGTCGCCTTCCGGCCAGGGCTGCTCTCGCCGACGCTGGCCGCGCAGATGGCCGCCACCTACCAGCGGCACTCCGGCGGGCGGCTGCTGCTCAACGTGGTCACCGGCGGCGAAAGCCAGGAACAGCGCGCGCACGGCGACTTCCTGACCAAGGACCAGCGGTACGCGCGCACCGGCGAGTTCCTGGACATCGTGGGCCGGTTGTGGCGCGGGGAACGGGTCAACCACACCGGAACCCACCTCGCGGTGGAGGGCGCGGAGCTGACCAGGGTGCCGGATCCGGTGCCGCCCATCTACTTCGGCGGCTCCTCGCCCGCCGCGGGCCAGGTCGCGGCCCGGCACGCCGAGGTCTACCTCACCTGGGGCGAGCCGCCCGAGCAGGTCGCGGAGAAGATCGCCTGGATCCGCGCGCTGGCCAGGGAACAGGGTCGCGTGCTCCGCTTCGGCGTCCGGCTGCACGTGATCGCCAGGGACACCGCGCGGCACGCCTGGGCCGAGGCGCAGCGGCTGCTGGACGCGCTGGACCCGGCCACCATCGCCTCGGTGCAGGAAGGCCTGGCTCGCAGCGAGTCCGAGGGGCAGCGACGGATGCGCGCGCTGCACGGCGGCTCCACCGACGGGCTGGAGATCTCGCCGAACCTGTGGGCCGGGGTCGGGCTGGTGCGCGGGGGAGCGGGCACCGCGCTGGTGGGCAGCCACGAGGAGGTCGCCGACCGGATCGCCGAGTACCACGCCCTGGGCATCGAGGAGTTCGTGCTCTCCGGGCACCCGCACCTGGAGGAGGCCTACTGGTTCGGCGAAGGGGTGCTGCCGGTGCTGGCCCGCAGAGGCCTGTGGCGCAACCCGTTCGTCCGATCGGAGCAGCACGCCGCCGCGATCCCGTTCGCCCAACAGGGAGTTGCGCGATGAGGTGATCTGTTCACACTCTTGACATGCCGAGTGGTCTAGTCCATTTTGGGTGCACGCCGGTCTCGGTGTGACCCGGATGACAGGGTCCGCGCCGAGAGCAACAACACCGCCGCCAAACGGTTGTCCGTTGCTCTTGAGGTGTGGAGGTTGTTGTGACGCGCAGACGTCGGCAACTGCTGGCAGGACTGGTAGCCGTGGCCACGGCCGCGCTGGGGCTGGGCGTCCCGGCCGCCGCGGCCGAGCCGAACCTGGTGGCCAACCCAGGGTTCGAGCAGAGCACCGCGGGCTGGACCTGCACCTCGGGCGGCGGCACGGTGACCACCCCGGTCCGGTCCGGCTCGGCCGCGCTGACCAGCACGCCCTCCGGGCAGGACAACGCCCGCTGCGCGCAGTCGGTGGCGGTCAAACCGAACTCCAGCTACACGCTCTCGGCCTGGGTGCAGGGCAGCTACACCTACCTCGGCGCCAGCGGCACCGGCACCACCGATGTGAGCACCTGGACCCACGGCGGCAACTCCTGGAGCCAGCTGAGCACCAAGTTCACCACCGGCGCGAACACCAGCCGGGTCACCGTGTACACGCACGGCTGGTACGGCACCGGCGCCTACTTCGTCGACGATGTGGCGCTGACCGGCCCGCCCGGCAGCGGCGACCCCGACCCGCAGGCCCCGGCCAGCCCGAGCGGCCTGACCGCCGGGTCGGCCACCAGCTCCTCGCTCTCGCTGAGCTGGACGGCGGTCAGCGGTGCGGCCGGTTATCACGTCTACCGCGGCGGTAGCCGGGTCGGCAGTGTCACCGGCACCTCCTACACCGACACCGGCCTGAGCCCGTCGACCAGCTACAGCTACCAGGTCAGCGCCTACAACACCGTCGGCGAGTCGGCCCGCTCGGCCACGGTCACCGGCACCACCACCGCCGAGGGCGGCAACCCCGGCGGCGCGCTGCCCAAGCGGATCCTCACCGGCTACTGGCAGAACTTCGTCAACGGCGCGGCCAACCTGCGGATCAGGGACATCGACCCGCAGTACGACCTGATCGCGATCGCCTTCGCCGACGCGCTCACCACCAGGCCCGGCGCGGTCGGCTTCAGCGTGGACCCCGGCCTGTCCAGCGCGCTGGGCGGCTACTCCGACGCGGACATGATCGCCGACATCGCGGCGAAACGGGCCCAGGGCAAGCGGTTCGTCTTCTCCATCGGCGGCGAGAAGGGCAACGTCGACTTCAGCAGCGCGGCCAACGTGAGCGCGTTCGTGGAGACGATGACCGCGCTGATCCGCAAGTTCGGCGTGGACGGGGTGGACATCGACCTGGAGCACGGGCTGCACGCGCAGAACGTGGCCAGCGCGGTCCGCCAGCTGCGCAACACCTTCGGCGCGAACTTCATCTACACCATGGCGCCGCAGACCCTGGACGTGCAGCCCAGCGGCCGGTACATGCCGCTGATCGAGGCCACCAAGGACATCCTGACCGTGGTGCACACCCAGTACTACAACTCCGGGTCGATGAACGACTGCAACGGCGGCGTGGTGAGTCAGGGCACCATCGACTTCATCACCGGGCAGGCCTGCATCCTGCTCAAGGTGCTGCGCCCGGACCAGGTGGCCCTCGGCCTGCCCGCCTCGACCCGGGGCGCGGGCAGCGGGTACGTCGCGCCCTCGGTGGTGAACAACGCGGTCAGCTGCCTGGCCAAGCTGCAGAACTGCGGCAGCTTCAAGCCGGCGAGCGCGGCGGCGAACCTGCGCGGCGTGATGACCTGGTCGATCAACTGGGACCACAGCAACGGCAAGCAGTTCGCCAACACGGTCAAGCCGCACCTGAACTCACTCGGCTGACCCGCCACTGACCGGCGGTCCGCGCAGCCGCACCTCCCATCCGGGTGCGCGGACCGCCCCTCACTCCCGCCACGCCACCAGGGGGACCCCATGCGCCTGCGCACGCTGCTACTCAGTTTCGCCTTGCTGCTCAACGTCTTCCTCGCTGTCCCGGCCACGGCGGCGGAGACCGGCGCGCGGATCATCCGCACCACCACGCTCTCCGAGCGCCTGGTGGAACTGGCCGTGCGCTCGGACGCCTTGGGCGGCAAGGAGGTCGGGGTCCGCGTCCTGCTGCCAACCGGCTACCGGGAGCAGCCGGGGCGGCGCTGGCCGACGCTGTTCCTGCTGCACGGCTGCTGCGAGGGCGAGACCGGATACCGGTCCTGGACGGTCAACATGGACGGCGCGGCGGCCACCGCGGACGCGCGGGCGCTGGTGGTGATGCCCGAGGGCGGAGCAGCGGGCTTCTACTCCAACTGGATTTCTGGCGGCCCGGCGTGGGAGCGATTCCACCTGGTGGAGCTGACCCGCTTGCTGGAAAAGGAGTTCCGGGCGAACCAGCGCCGCGCGGTGGCCGGGCTGTCCATGGGCGGCTTCGGCGCACTGTCCTACGCGGCAAGGCATCCCGGGTTCTTCAGCTACGCCGCGGCCTACAGCGGCGTGGTGCACACCCGCTACCAAGGCGCGCGCAGCACCGACCTGGTGCAGCGGATCCTCACCGAGCGCGGCTTCGACAAGAACGCGCTGTGGGGCGATCCCGTTGCCCAAGAACGGATCTGGCGCGCGCACAACCCGTTCGACCTGGCCGCCCGGCTGCGCCACACCCCGGTCTATCTGTCCACAGGGGACGGTCGGCCGGGCCCGCTGGACCCGCCGGGGTCGGGCGAGGACTGGGTGGAGGAGCTGCTCGGCGAGCAGACCGTGTCGCTGGCGGAAGAGTTGCGGCGCAACGGTGTGCGGGTGAGCACGGACCTCTACGGGGCCGGTCGCCACAACTGGCCCTACTGGGAACGCGCCCTGAAGCGTTCCCTGCCGCTGCTGCTCCGCGCCATCGGCGGCTGACTCTGATCCCTGCGCAGAGCTTGAAGGAGCCACCATGAAACGTCTCATCGGACTCGCCCTGGCCGCGGTGGTCGCGGGCGCGCTCGCCCTGTTCGCCCCAGCCCCGCAAGCCGAAGCCGCGGCCTGCGCCGCCGCGTGGAACGCCGGCCAGCAGTACAACGGCGGCGCCCAGGTCTCGCACAACGGCCACAACTACGCCGCGAAGTGGTGGACCCAGAACGAAACCCCTGGCGGCGCCCAGGTCTGGGCCGACCAGGGCGCCTGTGACGGCGGCGGCGGTCCGGGCACTCCGACCTGCAACCACCCGAACTGGGTGGCCGGCCAGTTCTACGCCGCGGGCTCGATCGTGCGCTACACCGACGGCAAGTACTACCGCGCCAAGCACGAGAACCCGGGCTACGACCCGGTGATCAGCACCTGGTACTGGGAGCCGTACTCCTGCGGCGGC
The DNA here is from genome assembly GCF_053591555.1 of Crossiella sp. NPDC003009. Classification (NCBI taxonomy): domain Bacteria; kingdom Bacillati; phylum Actinomycetota; class Actinomycetes; order Pseudonocardiales; family Pseudonocardiaceae; genus Crossiella; species Crossiella sp. NPDC003009. The sequence goes on from NZ_JBSFUA010000027.1 coordinate 77,775, forward strand.
GACCCCGGCCCCGGCAACCCCGGCGCGTTCGTGGTCAGCGAGGCCCAGTTCAACCAGATGTTCCCGAGCCGGAACCCCTTCTACACCTACCAGGGCCTGCTCAACGCGGTCGCCGCGTTCCCCGGCTTCGCCAAGACCGGCACCGACGAGGTCCGCAAGCAGGAGGCCGCGGCCTTCCTGGCCAACGCCAACCACGAGACCGGCGGCCTGGTGCACATCGTGGAGCAGAACACCGCGAACTACCCGCACTACTGCGACCGCAGCCAGCCCTACGGCTGCCCAGCGGGCCAGGCCGCCTACTACGGCCGCGGCCCGATCCAGCTCAGCTGGAACTTCAACTACAAGGCGGCCGGCGACGCGCTCGGCATCGACCTGCTGAACAACCCGTACCTGGTGCAGAACGACCCGGCGGTGGCCTGGAAGACCGCGCTCTGGTACTGGAACACGCAGAACGGACCGGGCACCATGACGCCGCACTACGCGATGGTCAACGGCCACGGGTTCGGGCAGACGATCCGGAGCATCAACGGATCCCTGGAGTGCGATGGCAAGAACCCGGCGCAGGTGCAGAGCCGGGTCAGCGCCTACCAGCGCTTCACCGGGATCGTCGGAGTCGCTCCGGGCGGGAACCTGTACTGCTGACCGTGCGGTGACGCCCCGGCCCGGCGATCGCGGTCGCCGGGCCGGGGCTGGTCAGTCGCCACCGGCAAGCGTCCCCGAACCGGGGACCGGCCGATCGCCACCGGCAAGCGTCGCCGAACCGGCGGCCGGCCGATCGCCACCGGCCATCGCGGCCAGCCGGGTGGCCAGCCGTCCCATGGCCGCGCGCAGCTCCGGCGGTTCCAGGACCTCCGCGGGAAAGCCCAGCCGCGCCACGTGCACCGCGATCCAGTCCAGGTCCACGCCGCCGACCACCAGCACGCAACACCCGTCGCCGTCCTCCTCCACCCGCCCCACCTGCGGCGGCACCAGCTCGCGGATCCGCCCGGCCGGGGCGTGCACCCGCACCCTGGCCACATGCCGGTACGGTGCCTCGGCCACCGAGTGCTGCACGTAGGCGGCCGGATCCGGGTGTTCCCTGGGACGGAAGCGCCAGGTGGTGGCGGTCAGCTCGCGCATGCGGTCCAGGCGGAAGGTGCGCCAGTCCGCGCGGCCGGTGTCCCAGGCCATCAGGTACCAGCGGCGCTGGGTGGCCACCAGGCGGACCGGCTCGACCGTGCGTTCGGCTTCCGCGCCACCGCGGGCGGCGTAGCGGAACCGGACTCGGACGGCGTCCCGGCAGGCGCGGGCCAGCGTCATCAGCAGCTCGGCGTCGATCTCGATCCCCGGCCCCAGCAGGAGGTCGGTGGCCTGCTGCACCGCGTGCACCTCGGCCCGCAACCGGGGCGGCATCACCTGGTCCAGCTTGGCCAGCGCGCGCAACGCCGCCTCACCCGCGCCGGCGACCGTGCCGCCCGCGGCCAGCCGCAGGGAGACCGCGGTGGCGATCGCCTCCTCGTCGTTGAACAGCAGCGGCGGCAGCCGGGTGCCCGCGCCGAGCTGGTAGCCGCCGCCGACCCCGGAGGTGGCGTGCACCGGGTAGCCGACGGCGCGCAGCCGCTCCACGTCCCGGCGGATCGAACGGCCGGTGACCCCCAGTTCGGCGGCCAGCTCGGTGGCGGTCCAGGACGGCCTGCGCTGCAACAGCTCCAGCAGCCGCAGCACTCGCTCGGTGGTCGCCTCCACGGACACCCACCCATCGTGGCACGAATCGCGGAAGGCAGCTGTCCGCTATCTGCGGCAGGCTGACCGCCATGACCGAGTCCTGGAACCACCTGCTCCGCGACCAGCTCAGCTGGCACTGGACCCAGCAGCTGCGCCCACGCCTCGACGGACTCACCGACGAGGAGTACTTCTGGGAGCCCGCGCCCGGCTGCTGGAACGTGCGCCCGCGTGGCACCGGCACCGCGTCGATGCCGGGCGGCTCCGGCGCGATGACCATCGACTTCGCCGTGCCCGAGCCCGACCCGCCGCCGCTGACCACCATCGCCTGGCGGCTCGCGCACGTCATCGTCGGCGTGTTCGCGATGCGCGACGCCGCGCACTTCGGCGGCCCGCCCACCGACTACTTCGCCTTCGACTACGCCCCGACCGCGGCCACCGCCCTGGAGCAGCTCGACGCCGGGTACGCCAGGTGGCTGGCCGGGGTCGAGTCCCTGGGCGAAGCCGGTCTCGCCCGCCCGTGCGGGGAGGCCGAGGGCCAGTACGCCGAGCATCCGCTGGCCGCGCTGGTCCTGCACATCAACCGTGAAGCGATCCACCACCTGGCCGAGGTCTGCCTGCTCCGCGACCTCTACCGGCATACCCGACAGGAGACGAGCTGACATGGCCCGCGACGTCCAGATCACCTTCGACTGCGCCGACCCGGCCGCACTGGCCGCGTTCTGGGCCGACACCCTCGGCTACCGCGTCCAGGACCCGCCGCAGGGCTTCGACTCCTGGCCGCAGGCGCTGACCGCGTTCGGCATCCCGCCCGAACGCCACAACGACGCCTCGGCGGCGATCGACCCGGATGGCGCGGGGCCGCGGCTGTTTTTCCAGCGCGTGCCGGAGGGCAAGCAGGCGAAGAACCGGGTGCACCTCGACGTGCGCGCCGCTCCGGGACTGGCGGGGGAGGAACGGATGGCGGCGTTGGAAGAAGCGGCCGAGCGGCTCGTCGCCCGCGGGGCCACCCGGGTGTCCCGGCACGAGCCCGAGCCGCCGCTGGCCGGAGGTCACATCATCATGACCGACCCCGAGGGCAACGAGTTCTGCCTGGACTGACCGGTGCCCGGAGTCGCGGCCGCCCGCCGCGACTCCGCTACGCCGTTCTCGTCCTGAGCGCGACGGCCTTGCGCGCCAACGGTTCCACCACGCGTGCGGCCACCGGCCCGAACACCGCCATCAGCAGCACGTAGGCCGTGGCCAGTGGCGCCAGCTGCGAGTCCACCGCCCCGGAGGCCACCGCCAGCCCGGCGATCACGATGGAGAACTCACCGCGCGCCACCAGTGCCGAGCCCGCTCTGAGCCTGCCGAGTCTGGCGATGCCCTGCTGCCCGGCGGCGAACCAGCCGGTGAGCATCTTCGTCGCCGTGGTCACCACCGCCAGCGCCACCGCCACGCCGAGCACCGGCGGGACGTCGCGCGGGTCGGTGTTCAGGCCGAAGACCACGAAGAAGACCGCGGCGAACAGGTCGCGCAGGGGCTCCAGGAGCTTGGTGGCGTTCTCCGCGGTGGAGCCGGAGATGGCGATGCCGAGCAGGAAGGCGCCGACCGCGGCGGAGACCTGGAGCTGCGAGGCCAGGCCCGCGACCAGCAGGGCCAGGCCCAGCACCCGGAGCAGGAAGACCTCGGGGTCGGGGCTGTCGACCATGGCCGAGACGTAGCGGCCGAACTTGATCGCGATGAGCAGCACCACCGTGACCGCGAACAGGGCGATGCCCACAGTGGACAGTCCGCCCCAGAAGCTGACCCCGGCCAGCAGCGCGGTCAGGATCGGCAGGTAGACCGCCATCGCCAGGTCCTCGAAGACCAGGATGGACAGCACCACCGGGGTCTCCCGGTTGCCGAGGCGGCCGAGGTCGCCCAGCACCTTGGCCACGATGCCGGAGCTGGAGATGTAGGTGACCCCGCCCATGGCCAGCGCGCCGATCGGGCCCCAGCCGAGGATCAGCGCGGCCGCGACCCCGGGGGTGGCGTTGAGCACCAGGTCGACCACGCCGGCCAGCCAGGACCGTTTGAGGCCGGTGACCAGCTCGTTCGCCGAGTACTCCAGGCCGAGCAGTAACAGCAGCAGCACCACGCCGATCTCGGCGGCGATGCCGGTGAACTCCTCGATGCCGGTCAGCGGGATCAGGCCGCCCTTGCCGAAGGCGACCCCGCCGATCAGGTACAGCGGGATGGGGGAGACGCCGATCTTCCAGGCCAGCCGGCCGAGCAGGCCAAGGCCGAAGAACACCGCGCCCAGCTCGATCAGGGCCAACGCCGTGTGGTGCATCGAGCTCAGCCCTTGTCGAGGATGTCCGCCGCGGCCTTGAGGCCCGGACCGGTGCCCACGACCACGAGCAGGTCGCCGCCGCCGAGGATGAAGTCCGGTTTGGGGGAGGGGTGCACGGTGCCCGCGCGCACCACCGCGACGATGGACACGCCGGTGCGGCTGCGCAGCTGGGTGTCGCCCATGGGCCGCCCGTCGAACGGCGTGCCCGGCGCGAGCGGCAGCTGCTTGGTGGTGACCCCGGCGAGCTCGTTCTGCTCCGCGCGCAGCTGCGCCACCAGCTGGGGCGCGCCCAGCAGGCTGGCCAGCGCACCGGCCTCCTCGGTGGAGAGCGGGATGGAGGCGACACAGGAGTCCGGATCGTCCGACTTCGACGCGATCAGCTCGAAGTGGCCGTCCCGGTGGGTGATCACCCCGATCCGGCGGCCGGTCTTGGTCAGGAAGTCCTGACGAGTGCCAATTCCAGGCAGGGGCGTGACCTCGACATGCACGTTTCCACCCTAACTCTTCCGGTGCTCACTCCGGTGCTTGCGTAATCCATAGTCGGCTATATATCTTTACCATCGTCAGGTGAGCCTCCGACGGCACGACTCCTATCAGCTGCTCGCCGCCTTCAAGCGGTGGCGGCGGCCGCTGGACTCGTTGCTGGGGGAGGCTGGCCTGTCCGCGGGGCAGGACTTCCTGCTCGACGAGCTGTGGCAGGAGGACGGCCTGTGTCAGGCGGAACTGGTGCGACGGCTCGGGGTCGAGCAGCCCACGGTGGCCAAGGCGGTGAAACGCCTGGAGGCCGCGGGGTTCCTGCGTCGTGGCGCGCACGAGCGGGACGCGCGCAAGGTGCGGATCTGGCTCACCGAACGCGGCCGCGCGGCCCGTCCGGCGGTCGAGGCGGCCTGGCTGGAGGCGGAACAACGCCTCGGCGCGGGGCTGACCCTGGCCGAGCGGGCGGAACTGGTGCGGCTACTGAGGCGCAGCTTCGGTGGTGAGTGATTAACCACTCATGCCTGCGGCGGCGTAGCGGTGGCGGCGCGTTCTATGAGTGATCGACCACTCTATGTCCTGCCGCTCCCGACAGCTCGCTCGGGCACCAATGAGTGGTCAGCCACTCACGCCCGGCCAAGGTGAGTGGCTGACCGCTCACAGTTCGACACCTTGCTCACGGTCCCGCGAATGCTCGCGGCTTTGCACCTAGCTCGGGTTTCAAGCTCGGCGCGGATTCGTTCTTCGCTCGCGGAGCCGCGCTTGCTCGGATCCGTACCTCGCCTGCGGCCTGACGCCGTGCGCGAACTCGTGCCTCACCCAAGAGGCTCGCGCTCGCTCACGGGGCTGGCACCGCGCTCGGGCTTGTGTCTCGCTTGCGGGGCTCGGACCGCGGTGGAGTCGTGTCTCGCTTGCGGGGTTTAGGTCGCGGTTGGAGTCGTGTCTCGCTTGCGGGGCTCGGGTCGAGGTCGGACTCGTGTCTCGCTTGCAGGACTGGGGCCGTGGCCGGACTCCTGTCTCGCTTGCAGGGCTCGGGCCGTGGCCGGACTCGTGCCTTGTTCGCGGGACTCGCGCCGTGCCGACTCGTGTCTCGCTTGCGGGCTCGGGTCGAGGTCGGACTCGTGTGTCGCTTGCGGGACTCGCGCCGTGCCGGATCGGTACCGTCGGCGGCCGCGCCGTGCTCGGATTCGTGCCTCGCCAACGAGGCACGGGCGGTGCCCGGATTCGTGCTCCGCTCGCGGACCTGTGCCGTGCTCGAATCCGCGCCCAGTGCATGGACCCACGCCGTGCTCGAAGCTGCGTCTCGCCCGCGGCCGAACTGTGATTGATTAACCACTCATGACGGCATGAGTGGTTAATCAATCACAAACATGCCTGTCTCTGACCAATTATATAGCCGACTATCTATCTGGGGAGATCATCATGACAAAGCACACGACAACAGCGCTGGTCACCGGGGGCGCGGGGCTCCTGGGCTCGGCCATCACCCGGGCGTTGAGCGGGGCTGGCCACCGAGTCGTCATCACCTACCAGCGCGACGCCGACCGAGCCGAAGCACTCGCCGCCGAGCTCCGCACCGACGGCACTCCCACCCTCGCCCTGCCCTTCGACCTGGCCGACCCCACCGCCGCCCGCACCCTCCTGCACACCATCGACCAGTCCGGATTCGGCCCCGTCAACATCCTGGTGAACAACGCGGTCCCCCAAACCGACGCCCGCCGCCTCGACTTCACCACCTTCGCCGAAGCCGAGGACGCCAGCTGGCGGAACCTGGTGCGGCACAACGTCGAGGGCACCCTCGACCTGATCCGCGCCGTCCTGCCCGGCATGCGCGCCGCCGGTCCCGGCCGCATCGTCTCCATCTCCTCCAACCTGGTGCACGCGGGCATGCCCGGCGCGGTCGCCTACACCGCGGCCAAGGCCGCCCTGCACGGTGCCTCGCGCAGTCTGGCCTGGGAGGTTGGGCGGGACGGGATCACCGTCAACCTGGTCACGTCCGGTCTGATCGCCTCCGAACGGGCCGAGCGGATGCTCGGTGACGCGATCGCCGGGGTGACGGCGGGCACGCCGATCGGCAGACTGGTCACCGCGGCCGAGGTCGCCGCGGCGGTGGGCTTCCTGGTCTCGCCGGGGGCGGCCGGCATCACCGCGGCCGAGATCGTCGTCGACGGCGGCAAGAACTGACGCCGGGGATGTGACCGCTGCCACCTCCGCCCGGACCTGGAATCCGTGCTGGTGGACCGATTTCCGTGTCGCGGCAACGGCATCGGGGACTACCGGACCGGCAGTTCCGTTGTGGCTGGTGCGGGCGGGTCCGGGCGGAGGCGGCACAATATCCGGCGGACCTTTGTTGGGGTAGGCGAGGAGGGCTCACGGTGACACAGGGCGTGCGTGGCGTGGTGGCAGTGGACGGTCCGGCTGGCACCGGCAAGTCCACGGTCACCCGGCGGCTCGCGACCGCGCTCGGCGCCCGGTACCTGGACACCGGCGCGATGTACCGCGCCGCCACCCTCGCCGTGCTGCGCGCCGGAGTCGACCCGAACGACGCGGAGAAGGTGCTCGCCGTGGTCGAGTCCACCCGCATGCTGGTGGGCACCGACCCGCTCGCGCCGACCATCGAGCTGGCCGATCCCGACCCGGCCGACCTGGAGCGCACCGAGGACGTGGCCGCCGAGATCCGCGGCCCCGAGGTCACCCTCGCGGTGTCCCCGGTCTCCGCGGTGCCCGAGGTGCGCGCGCTGATCGTGGGCCAGCAGCAGCGGATCATCGCCGAGGTGGTGGCCGGCGGCGGCCGGATCGTGGCTGAGGGCCGCGACATCGGCACCACGGTCGCCCCCGACGCCGACCTCAAGATCTACCTGACCGCCTCGGCCGAGGCCCGCGCCCAGCGCCGGGTCGACCAGGACGCCCGCGCCGGCCGGGCCGTCTCGGTGGAGGCGACCCTGGCCGACGTGCGGCGCCGGGACACCTACGACTCGACCCGCAAGGCCTCGCCGCTGCGCAAGGCCGAGGACGCGGTCGAGGTCGACACCACCGAACTGGACATCGACGGCGTGGTCACCCGCCTCGTCGAGCTGGCCGAGGCACACGGACTGAGCGCGGTGCCGGAGCGGACCGGGCCGTGACCGGACACCCCAGCGGCCTGCCCGAGGGCGCCTGGCCCTGGTTCAACGACCTGTGCCGCGGCATCGGCACCGTGGTCGCGCGCACCCCGTTCCGGCTGCACCTGCACCACCGGGAGCGGATTCCGCGCACCGGAGCGGTGGTCATGGTGGCCAACCACACCGCCTTCCTGGACGGTCCCGTACTGTTCTGTGTGCTCGGTCGTCGATCGGTGTTCCTGGTCAAGCACGAACAGTTCCAGGGCCCGCTCGGCAAGTTCCTGCGGCGGCTCGGCCAGCTGCCGGTGCGCCGCGGCGCACCGGACCGGACGCCGCTGCTGACCGCGGTGCGGCTGCTGCGCGAAGGCGAAGGCCTGGTTGGCGTGTTCCCGGAGGGCACCCGGGGCACCGGTGAGGTGGTCAAGGCGGCCAACGGCGCGGCCTGGCTCGCCCGATCGGGTGGCGCTCTGGTGCTGCCCGTGGCCTGCCGGGGTTTCCGTCGTCCGGAAGGATCGGGTCGCCGGTTCCGGCCGCGGGTGGATGTGCTCTTCGGCACGCCGTTCGCGCTGCCGCCCGGCAAGGGCAAGACCGCCCTGACCGAGGCGACCGAGTTGGTCCGCGGCCGGCTGGCCGAACTGGTCGCGGAGTTGGACGTGATGCGTGCCGGGTACCCGGGCAACGCCGAGCAGCAAGAAGGAGACAGCGCGTGAGCCTGGACGGCACATGGACTGATGAGGCCGACTGGGCCGCGGTGGAGAACGCGGCCGAGGACGGCGACCTGGCCGACGGCGCCAAGCCGTTGCCGGTACTGGCCGTGGTCGGCCGCCCCAACGTGGGCAAGTCGACCCTGGTCAACCGCATCCTGGGCCGCCGCGAGGCGGTCGTGCAGGACGTGCCCGGGGTGACCCGCGACCGGGTGACCTACGAGGCGATGTGGAACGGCCGCAAGTTCAACGTGGTCGACACCGGTGGCTGGGAGCCCGACGCCAGTGGCCTGCAGGCCGCGGTGGCCGCGCAGGCCGAGTTCGCCATGCGCACCGCGGACGCGATCATGCTGGTGGTGGATGCCACCGTCGGCGCCACCACCACCGAGGAGACCGTGGCCCGGCTGCTCCGCCGCGCCGACCGCCCGGTGATCCTGGTGGCCACCAAGGTCGACGACGACCGCCTCAACGCCGACGTGGCCTCGCTGTGGTCGCTGGGCCTCGGCGAGCCGTTCCCGGTCAGCGGTCTGCACGGCCGGGGCAGCGGTGACCTGCTGGACAAGGTCCTGGAGACCCTGCCGGAGAGCCCGCGCGACGACTTCCGCGCCCCCGTCGGCGGCCCGCGCCGGGTCGCCCTGGTGGGCAGGCCCAACGTGGGCAAGTCGAGCCTGCTGAACAAGCTGGCCGGCGAGCAGCGCTCGGTGGTGCACGACGTCGCGGGCACCACGGTCGACCCGGTCGACTCCCTGATCGAGCTGGACGACGAGGTCTGGCGCTTCGTGGACACCGCGGGCTTGCGCAAGCGGGTGAACTTCGCGCAGGGCGCCGAGTACTACGCGTCACTGCGCACGCACTCGGCCATCGAGACCGCCGAGGTCGCCATCGTGCTGCTGGACGCCAGCACCCCGATCAGCGAGCAGGACCAGCGCGTCATCACCATGGTCGTCGAAGCCGGCCGCGCCCTGGTGCTGGCCTTCAACAAGTGGGACCTGGTCGACGAGGACCGCCGCCTGGCCATGACCAGGGAGCTCGAACGCGACCTCAAGCGCATCCCGTGGGCCGAGCGGGTCAACATCTCCGCGCACACCGGCCGCGCGGTGGCCAAGCTGGCCCCCGCCCTGCGCACCGCGCTGAACTCCTGGGAACGCCGCATCCCGACCGGCCAGCTCAACTCCTGGCTGGCCGACCTGATCGCGGCCACCCCGCCCCCGGTCCGCAGCGGCAAGCAGCCCAAGGTGCTCTTCGCCACCCAGGCCGGGGTCCGCCCGCCGACGCTGGTGCTGTTCACCTCCGGGTTCCTGGAGGCGAGCTACCGCCGGTTCATCGAGCGCAAGTTCCGCGAGCAGTTCGGCTTCACCGGCACCCCGGTGCAGGTCTCGGTCCGGGTCCGCGAGAAGCGCAAGAAGTAGCTCGGATGTGGTGCGCGGCGGTCAGTCGCCGCGCACCACGTCAAGCTCGGCTTCGATGGTGTCGATCGCGCCGGGCAGCACCCTGGCCAGCTCGCCCACCGAGACGTCCAGCTGGTGCTCTTGGATCGCCCGCGCGATCAGCTGCGCCGCCCGCTCCGACACGCGCTGGTCGATCAGGAACCCGGCGATCGAGATCAGGAGTCCGGGCCAGGTCGCGGCCTGCTCGGCCTTCTCGACCAGGCGGTCGCGCCGGTCGGGGTCCAACTGGACGCCGGCCAGCAGCAAGATCGACTGCACCCGGGCATCCGGCGCGGTGATGTCCTGCACGAGCTGCTCGGCACGACGAAGATCACCGCGATCCAGCAACAGCCGGACGCACTCGCCCAACGCCCGGCTCCGGTAGGTGTGGTCAGGCATCGCCTGGGCCAGCGCCTCGGCCCGGTCGAACTCGCCCACGGTGGCGAAGCCGATGACGACCTCGGCCAGCGCCCTCGAACTGTCGCCGCCCAGCGCCTCCTCGGCGACCCGCTCCGCCTCCGTCATCAGCGCTCTGGCTCGCTGTTGGTCGCCGAGCCTGGCCTGACCCAGCGCGGCCGAGGTCAGCGCTTCGACCCGCACCCGGTGCACGGTCAGGGTCCGCGTGACGGCGACCGCCCGTTCGGCCAGCTCAGCCGCCCGCGGACCCTCGTGCCGGGCCATGCTCTCGACCATCCGCGCGAGCAGCTCCTCCGCGAACTCGTCCTCCTCGCGATCGGCGGTGGCGTCGACCTCGTCGATCAGCTCGGCCGCACCCCGTGCGGTGTGCGCGTCCGCGATGTCCAGCAGGCACCAGTACCTGGCCCGCTGGGTGGGGATCGACCGGGCGATCTCCTCGGCCCGCGGCAGGTCACCGGCTTGGACCAGGCTGTCCACGAGGCTGGTGGCTGCCACGTCCTGCCAGTCCGTGGGCACCCTGGCGGCGAACGCCCTGGCCTCGTCGAACTCGCCCGCCTCGAGCAGGGCGGCAGCCAGCTGGCACAGCAGGAACCCGCGGCCGACGCCGTCATCGCCACCCCTGGCCAGGGGCTCGGCCTTGCGGACGAGATCGGCGGCCCGTGCGTTGTCCTCGGCCTTGAGACAGGCCTTGGCGGTGGCCAGCAGTGTCTCCGCCTGGCGGAACCGGTCACCACGGGTCCGGACCCGCGTGTACGCCTCGCTGGTCAGCGCGAACGTCTGGTCCACCGCTCCCCGGCGCGCCCGTGCCAGCGCCACGGAGACCAGCGCGGCCGTGTTGATCCCGGAGTCGTCGATGGCGCGGGCGATGTCCTCGGCTCGGTCCAGGTCGTCGAGCCGCACCAGGGCCGTGGTGATTTGTGCCTGGGCGAGCGACCTGTCGTAGCTCTCCTCGATGGTGCTGGCGAGGGCGATGGCCTCGGAGATGCAGTCGGCCAGGGCCGGGGCGACCCGCGCCAGCGCCTCGACCTGCGTGCCGCGGTCGGTGATGTCCTGGATCGCCGCTCGGCTCCCCAGCAGGTCGTGCTCGCGCGCGAGCGCGACGGCGACCTCGCACAGAGCGCCGTCGCGCTGGTGCCGGTCGGGGATGTCGGCGGCGACCAGCGCTGCCTGCCGGGTGTCTCCGCACCTCACCAGCACTGTGGCCAGGTTCTTCCGCGGCTCGTCCTGTTCGTCCTCGGGTAGCGACGGCAGCAGCGCTCCGGCCTCCTCGGCGAGCCGCCGCCCGCCGTCCAGGTCACCGGTGCGGGCGCGGATCTCGGCGAGGTCGAGCAACAGTGCGGCCCGGTCCGCCTGGTCGGCGACGGCCCGGACCTCCGGCTCGGCGTCGGCGATGATCTCGGTGACCAGCTCTACCTCGCCGCACCGGGACCGTGCCGCCGCGATGTCGACCAAGCGCCAGGGCCGGTCCGTGGCGGACACCCGGTCTTCGATCTCCGCCATCAGGGCGGCCGCCCGGTGCTGGTCGCCGATCCTGGTGAATGCCTCCCACACCGACAGCAGGTCACTGAAGCGGCTGGCGCGGGCCAGTGCCGTGGCCTCCTCCAGCAGGTTGGCCGCCCGAGCGCGATCTTCCCGCCCGGCGAGGGCCTCCGCGAGCGAGATCCGCCCGTCGACGCCGTCCGACGAGCTGAGGAACCGCAGCAGTGCCTCGGCGCGGTGGACCTGGCCCACCATCGCCCAGGCCGCCGGGAGGTCGGCCGGGATGTCGTTGTGGCGGTCGTTGAGGTGGTCGCGGTGGATGGCCAGCCGGGTGATCGCGGTCAGGTCCGGCGGGTCCTGCTCGACCTGGGCCGCCAGCACCGAGACGATCTCTGCCAGCGCGGCGCTGTCGCTGCCCGAGTAGTCGTGCAGGCGTTCCTGCCGCGCCGGGTCGGTGACCAGCGCGGTCAGCCGGGGCAGGTCGCCGGTCGCGGTGAGCATGGTGTGGTAGCCGCGGACCAGGTACTCCGGTGTGCCGGGCGGCCAGCGCCGGTCGCGGTAGGTGTCGGACCAGGTGTGCAGGCGGTCGCGGTAGGCGGCCAGGCGGGTGGGGCCCAGCATGTCCTGGGCGGTGAGCTGGAGTTCTTCGTGGCCCAGCAGGAAGACCTCGGGGGCGGTGCCGGGGTGGTAGTAGAGGTCGCGGCGGGCGAAGCTGCGGCCGGTGACCGTGGTCAGGTGGTGGCCGACCTCCCAGGCCGAGCAGTCGGTGAGCTCGGCCAGGTCGTCGCGGGTGAGGCCGCCGCCGGCGGCGGTGATCAGGCCAAGGAGATCCTGTTCGAGCGGGGTGCCGCGGAGCAGGCCGTGCAGGTCGCGCTCCATCTCGTGCCGGATGGCCTGGGCGGCGGGGGAGGGGTCCAGGGCACGGACGACCTCGCGGGCGCGCAGCGGGTGGTGCGGCGGGACGTCGGCGGGGACCGGCGGGTTGGGGCGGCCCGCGACGATCACGCGCATACCGGCTGGGGGATCGGCGGGCAGCAGCGCGGCGATGCTGTGCGCGTCGGGGCCGGTGGTGACGCCCCGGTCCTCGTCCAGGCCGTCGACCAGCAGGACCAGGTGTTCGCCGCGGTCCCGGCAGAGCTGGGCGGCGGTGTCCAGCAGGCCCAGCAGGTGCGGTTCGCGGGTGGCTTCGGTGAGGAACGGGGGGACGGTTTCGCCGAGCAGCGCGAGGAGTTGTTCGAGCAGGTTGTCGATGAATGCCGACCGGTTGTTCTGACCGGCCAGGCGGGCGGTGATGAAGAAGGAGACCAGTCGCACCCCGGGCGGCGGGTTGAGCACGAACCAGGACAGCAGCGCGGTCTTGCCGGACCACGGGCCCGCCTGCCACCAGCGGTAGGCGCCCGAGGTGTCCGGAGAAGTGCAGAAGGCGGCCAGTTCGGCCAGTTCCTGGTCGCGGTCAAGGAGTTCCGGGGGCGCGATTCGCTGGACCTGGTGCCGGTAGTTGGTGCGCACCGGGACGCCGGTCAGCAGGTTGACGTCGCCGATGTGCACGCCGGTGTTGGCGAAACCGCCCGCGCTGGCCGTGGCCGGGCCGCTGTGGTCGACCTCGACCCGCCGGGGGCGGGGCTGGTCAGTCAAGCCGGATCCCGGTGCTGGCGTCACCGCCGTTGGCCTTCGCCTCGCCGGTGTTCCGCACGTCGGCAGTGGTCCCGGACTTGCCGCGGAAACCGGTGTTCGCGCTGCCCCCGCCGCTGGCGGTCGCCTTGCCGGTGCCGGAGACGCGGATCGAGCCACCGGCCTTGGGCGAGCGCAGGGCGGTCCACACCGCGACGCCGACCGCGGCCACCGCACCGAGGGCCGAGGCGGCGGTGGCGATCTTGTTGGCGTCCTCCCAGCGGATGACCGCGAGCCACACCAGCAGTCCCGCGACCGCGAGGAAGGTGATGATCAGGACGACCGGACCGCTCTTCATGCTCCTACCCTCGCACGCCCGCTCCCGCGGGGGCGCTGGCCGGCCAGGGGGGATGGGCAGACCAGCGCCCTTTCACGTGGGCCCGCCAAAGGGGGGAGGGACAGGCCCACGAGGGAACAGCGTATCGGGAGTTGGCCCGGACTTCAGACGAGTTCGAACACCTCGCTCGAACGAGTTTTTCTGTTGGCGATCGCATAGCGTCGTTATGGCAGGGGTTCGCAGCCGATGCTTCGGCTCGCCGCACGCTGTCGGCCCCAGGCATGCAGGGCGGTCAGCGCCGGGCTGAGTGCGGCACCTTTCCGTCCAGGCTCTCCTTGAGCACCAGGCCCTCCGCTTCGAGCTCGCAGAGTCGCTGGGGTGCTCTGCTGCTGGACGCGGCCGACGAGCCGGCCTGCCGGGCGATCCGAAGTTCCGCGCGGCGTTCGCGGGTTACCTGGAGTGGGGCCGGCGCCATGCGTCCCATGGCGCCCACGCGCGCCGTCCGGTGACGGCAAACGGCAGCGGTTACGGTGTGCGGGATCCGCAGCCAAGTGAAGGGACACCGTGCATGACCAAGCCCGAGATCGACTTCCAGGGCGGTCCGGCCCCCACCGAACTGGTGGTCAAGGACCTGAAGCTGGGCGAGGGCGCGGAAGCGGTCCCCGGCGGCACCGTGGAGGTGCACTACGTCGGCGTGGAGTACGACACCGGGGAGGAGTTCGACTCCTCGTGGAACCGGGGCGAGACCATCGAGTTCCCGCTGAACAACCTGATCGCGGGCTGGCAGCAGGGCATTCCGGGCATGAAGATCGGCGGGCGACGTCAGCTCACCGTCCCGCCGGAGCTGGCCTACGGTCCGCCCGGCGCCGGTCACCGGCTTTCCGGCAAGACGCTGGTGTTCGTGATCGACCTGGTCAACGCGCGCTGAGCGCGTTCCGGCAGACCTGAACCGGGTCGCTGACCTGGGCGGCGGTCGCGGCGGCACGAGCCGCGGCCGCCGCGAAGCGCGGTTCGGCCAGGATGTGGCGGATCGCCGCGCGCAGAGCCGCTGGTTCCGGTGGGCGGACCAGGAGCGCGCTGCCCTGGCGGGTGGCGCGGTTGGCCAGTTCCCACTGGTCGCCGCCGCCGGGCACGATCACCAGCGGCACCCCGGCGACCAGGGCCTTGGCCAGCACGCCGTGGCCGCCGCCACCGACCACCACGGCCGCCTCGCGCAGCAGCTCGTCCTGCCTGCCCAGACCCGCCCGCGCCCACTCCGGCAGCCCGGCCGGTGGCGGGCCGAAGGTGCACACCACGGCGCGAACTCCCAAGTCCCGCAACGCTTCCAGGGTCGCCTCGGCCACGCCGACGGCTCCGGCGGCCGCGGTCGAGGCGGAGATCAGCACCAGGGGCGCGGTTCCCGGCGGCGGGGTGAGCAGTTCCTGGGTCGGTTCCCACAGCAAGGGGCCGACCACGTGTGCGTTGGTAGGCCAGTCCGGGCGCGGGACTTCCAGCGCGGGCAGGGTCGCGATCAGCCGGGCTGCCGGACCGGGGCCGCGTGCGGGCAGGCCCAGGCCGAGGCGGGCCTTCGCCTGTTGCCGTTCGCCCTGGCGGATCGAGCGGGCGGTGGCCGCGCGCAGCAGGGTGTCCCGGAGTCGTCCGGTCAGGCCTTCGCCGACGGCCAGGCCGCTGCCCACCGGTGGCAGGCCCCGGGAGGGTTCGTAGAGCGGGTGCGGGGACAGCTTCGCCCAGGGCAGGCCGAGCAGTTCCGCGGCCAGGCCGCCGCCGGGGGCGAGCACGTCGCACACCACCAGGTCCGGGCGGGACTCGGCGATCCGCGGTGCCAGGGCCAGGGCCATCGCGGCGGCGCGTTCGTGCTGCCAGCGGCCCAGGTCCTCGCGGTCGTCCTCGGCGGTCAGGGGCAGGTCGGGCAGCGGCGGAGTGGGGATGCCCGCCTGCTCGGCGGCCTGGACCCAGCGGCCGACGGTGAACAGGGTGGGCTCGTCCCCGGCTTCGGCCAGGCGCAGGCACAGCGCGATGGCCGGGAAGACGTGGCCGGGTTCGCCCCCGGAGACAACAGCCACCCGCACGGCCGCCACGCTACGGGCTGAGCCTGGACTCGGCCATCGCCTGGCCGCGTGGGTAGGCGCGGTCGACCGAGACGCGCAGGGCTCGCCGGTAGCACCGCTGGGCTTCCTCTGCGGTGGGCGCGAGGTCGCCGAGCAGGCACAGCACGTCCACGGTTTCGGTCCACAGGCCGAGGTCCTCGGCGATGGCCAGGGCCGCCTTGGCGCGGGCCGGGTCGCCCTCGGCCAGGGCCCGGTGCGCGCGGAGCAGGCCCCAGCCGTCGCCGAGCTCGCGGAAACGGGCCTCGGCCGCCTTGGGGTCCGCCTCGAGCAGGACGGCCGCGGCGGCCCAGGGGTCGTCGCGGGTCAGCTCCGGGTCGCGGTCGCCGAGGAACCAGCGCAGGCGAGCCACCAGCGCGGGATCCTCGATGCCAGAAGGGAAACCGGTCGGGGCCGCGCGCAGCTCGAAGCCGCTCAGCCAGGCCGTGGCCACCGCCCGTTCCGCCGCGGTGCCACCGGGTGCGGCCAGCGCCGCGCGCAGCGATCGGCGGGCCTCGCTGAAGCGGCCGCGGAGGAACCAGTACCAGGCAAGGGAACTGGCCAGCCGGAGCGTCAGGGGGCCCGCGATCTCCAAGGCCCGCCGCAGGTTCACGGTTTCGGCGTCCAGGATATCCAGGCAGTGGCGCTGTTCCGGGCCGCGCAGGCGGGGTTCGACGTGCTCGGCCAGGTCCAGGTAGCAGCGGGTGAACCGGGCGCGGGCCCCGGCCAGCTCGCCGCACTCGGTGAGGCGGTCCAGGCAGTAGGCGGCAACCGACTCCAGCAGCCGGAACCGCTCCCCGTCCCGGACCACCAGGGAGCGATCAACCAAGCGGGACAACACTTCCAGCACCGGGATGCCGGCCCCGGCGCACATCCGCACCGCGGCGGGCAGCACACATCCGTCGGGGTGCACGGCCAGCTCGCTGAGCACCGTGCGCTCGGGCTCGGTGAGCAGCTCCCAGCTCCAGTCGATCATCGCGCGCAGGGTCTGCTGCCGGGCCGGGCGGCCCCGGCCGTTGCCGACGGGCAGGGCGAACCGGTCGTCCAGCCGCTCGGCCAGCTGGTCCGGGCTGAGCACGCGGAGCCGGGGCGCGAGCAGCTCCAGGGCCAGCGGGATGCCGTCCAGGCGGCGGCAGATGATGGCCACCGCGGGTTCGGCCGCCGGGTCCAGTGGGCAGCCCGCCGCGGCGGCCAGCAGGCTGAACAGCTCGACCGCGTCCGGCACGGCCAGCGGCGGCACCGGGCGCACCAGCTCGCCGGGGATGTCCAGTGGCTCGTGGCTGGTGACCAGCACCCGCACCCCGGCCGCCGCGGCCAGCAAATCGGCGACCAGCGCGGCGACCGGTTCCACCAGGTGCTCGCAGTTGTCCAGCAGCAGCAACGGTTTCCGCCCGGCCAGGGCCTGGCCCAGCCAGCGCGCGTTGCCGACCGGGGCGGGTTCGGCGGTGGTGGTCTCGCACAGGCCGAGCGTGGCGATGATCCGCTCGGCGACCTCCTCGGTGGTGGCGCCGGGGCTGAGTCCGGCCAGCTCCACCAGCCAGACCCCGTCCGGGCAGTGTTCGATCAGGCCGTGCGCGGCCACCGCGGCCAGCCGGGTCTTGCCGACCCCGCCCGGCCCGACCAGCGACACCGCCCGGTGACCGGATCCCTCGGCCAGCAGCACGCGCAGCTCGGCGATCGCCTGCCGCCTGCCGACGAGCTCGGTCACCGGCGCGGGCAGGTTTGTCCGGCCCTGCCGTGGCGCGGCGAGTGCGGGCTCCTGACGCAGGATCGCCTGGTGCAGAGCCATGATCTCCGGCCCGGGCGTCACGCCCAGCTCCTCGTCCAACCGGCGTCGCAGGTCCTGGAAGCAGTCCAGGGCCTCGGTCTGCCGACCGGCCCGGTACAGCGCGCGCATCAGGGCCAGCCGCGGCCGTTCCCGCAGCGGATACCGCGCCACCAGCTCGGCCAGGCCCTCGGGCTGCTCACCCAGGTCCAGCCGCGCCAGGGCCAGGTCTTCCAGCGCGGTCAGCCGCAGCTCGGCCAGCCGGGCGATCTCGGCGCGGGCGAACGGCGCGTCGGCCAGCTCGGCGTAGGGCGCGCCCCGCCACAAATCCAGTGCTTCGGCCAGCAGCTCCGCCCTGGCCTGCGGCTCGGCGGTGGTGTGCGCGCGGCAGAGCAGCTCCTGGAACCGCGCCGCGTCCAGCTGATCCGCGGCCAGCCGCAGCCGGTAGCCGGCGGGCTGGTGCAGCACCTCGTCCCGGCCGAGCACCTGGCGCAACCGGGAAACCTTGGCCTGCAACGCGTTCACCGGCCTGCCCGGCGGACACCCGTCCCACAGGTCCTCCAGCAGCCGGTCCACCGGCACCGGGCCGCCGTTGTGCAGCAAC
This sequence comes from Crossiella sp. NPDC003009, assembly GCF_053591555.1. NCBI lineage: Bacteria > Bacillati > Actinomycetota > Actinomycetes > Pseudonocardiales > Pseudonocardiaceae > Crossiella > Crossiella sp. NPDC003009. Next base: position 95,793 of record NZ_JBSFUA010000027.1, read on the forward strand.
AGGTTCGCCAGCAGCGCGCGCACCTTCGCCTCGGGCACCGGCAGCTCGTCACCGTCGTGCCCCCACACGACCAGCGGGCCGAGGACCCCGTAGCGCATGGGCTCAGCATATCGTCAGCGGCTCGTCAGCGACCGCCTTCAGGGTGCCGTCATGACTGTTCTGACCGCCCGGAAGGCGGGTCCGCGGGAGTGGGCCGGGCTCGCGGTGCTGGCGCTGCCCACCGCGCTGCTGGGCCTGGACGTGACCGTGCTGTACCTGACCATGCCGAGCCTGGCCGCCGACCTGAACCCCACCGGCACCCAGGTCTTGTGGATCATGGACGCCTACGGGTTCCTGATCGCCGGGTTCCTCATCACCATGGGCACCCTCGGCGACCGGATCGGCAGGCGCAGGTTGCTGATGATCGGCGCGGTGGCCTTCGGCCTGGTGTCGGTGGCCGCCGCCTACGCGCCCAGCGCCGAGCTGCTGATCGCGGCCAGGGCGGCCCTGGGCATCGCCGGCGCCACCCTGATGCCCTCCACCCTGGCGCTGGTCAGCACGCTGTTCCCGGACGCGGCCCAGCGGGCGCTGGCGATCGGGTTGTGGGTGACCGCGTTCGCGCTGGGCATGGCCGCCGGGCCGGTGGTGGGCGGCCTGCTGGTGCGCTACCACTGGTGGGGCGCGGCCTTCCTGGTCGCGGTGCCGATCGTGGCGCTGCTGCTGGTCACCGCGCCGTTGCTGCTGCCGGAACACCGCGCCCCGGCCACCGGCCGGTTCGACCTGGTCAGCGTCGCGCTCTCGCTGCTGGCCCTGCTGCCGCTGATCTTCGCGGTCAAGCACGCCGCCAAGGTTGGCCCCGACCTGGCCACCGGGCTGGCGCTGCTGCTCGGCGTGGTCTGCGCGGGGTTGTTCGTCCGCCGCCAGCTCCGGCTGTCCGACCCGCTGGTCGACGTGCGCCTGTTCACCGGCCGCACCTTCAGTGCCGCGCTGGGCATCCTGACCGTCGGCCTGATCGGCGTCGGCGGGGTGATGCTGCTGGTCACCCAGCACCTGCAGCTGGTGGCCGCGCTGCCGCCGCTGACCGCGGGCGCCTGGATGGGCCCACCGGCGCTGATGATGCTGCTGGCGGCCATCGCCACCCCGCTGCTGGCCCGCCGGATCCGCCCCGCCCACGTGGTCGCGGGCACCCTGCTGCTCTCCGCGATCGGCTACCTGCTGCTCGCCCAGGTCCGCCGGCCGGAGGAGGTGCTGCCGGTGGTGCTCGGCTTCGGCCTGGTCTACCTGGGTCTTGGCGCGATCGCCGCGCTGGGCACCGACCTGGTGGTCGGGGCCGCGCCCCCGGCGAACGCGGGCGCGGCCGCCGCGCTGACCGAGACCGTGCAAGAACTCGGCCTCGCTCTCGGCGTCGCCCTGCTCGGCACCCTGGCCACCGCCGCCTACCGCGCCCAGCTCACCCCGCAGCTCCCGGCCGACCTCCCACCCGGTGCCGCCGGCCCACTGCGCGACAGCCTGGCCGGAGCGCACTCGGTGGCCGCCCAGCTGCCGCCGGAGGTGTTGCGCCAGGCCAAAGAAGCCGCCATCACCGGGTTGAACACCGCCGCGCTGACCGCGGGCGCGGGCATCGTGCTGCTGGCCCTGCTCGCGGCCGTGGTGCTGCGGCACATCGGCACCCTCGGCGGCTCCGGCTACGGCACCCCGCAGGAGTCAGTCGCCCGCCGCGGCTGACCGGGCGGCGGCCATCTCCGGCTCGTGCCGCACCGCCCATTCGGCCAAGGCGGACAACGGTTCCAGCAGCGAGCGGCCGAGCGGGGTGAGGCTGTACTCGACGGTGGGCGGCACCGTCGGGTGCACCTCGCGCCGCACGAGGCCGTCGGTCTCCAGGCCGCGCAGTGTGCGGGTGAGCATGCGCTGGCTGATGTCCTCGATGGCGCGGCGCAGCTCGTTGTACCGGTGCGGCCGCCCGCCGAGCAGGATCACCACCAGCACGCTCCACTTGTCGCCGACCCGCCGGAACACGTCCCCGACCGGACAGGCCGCGAGCTCCGCCTGCGGCACCGGCCGGGGCAGCTCGTGCGCGAGCACCGCGGGCACCCCAGTGTTCGTCCCGGACATGGCGCCACCCCCTTCTGCCTCGACCCTACGCCGACGGCGAATTGGCCGGTATTGGGCGGTATCGCGCGGTTTGTGCCGCCATCTGCGAACAGAGTATTGCCGCCCCCGACGCGAGGTGGTTACCCTTCCTCCACACAAGTTAGGCTACTTTCCTTACTAATTGGCCAGCGCCGGGAGTTCCTGCTCCCGCCGCGATCCAAACGATTGTGCAAACACCTCCGCCGCCCTCGGAATGCACCATCCCTGCCCGACTAGGAGGACCCTCGATGCGCAACGCGTCCAGGTGGCACATCCGCGCGCTCGCCGCGATCGCCGTGGCCGGTCTCGCCCTGAGTGTCGCGAGCACGTCCGCACAGGCCGGTTCCCCGGTCCCCGGCAGCGCGACCGCGGCCGCGCCCGGCTTGGCCGACCCGGCGAAGAAGGAAATCGCCATGAAGATCGTCTCCAGCGCGGAGAACTCCTCGCTGGACTGGCGGGCCCAGTACGAGTACATCGAGGACATCAAGGACGGCCGCGGCTACACCGCGGGCATCATCGGCTTCTGCTCCGGCACGCACGACATGCTGGAACTGGTGCAGGAGTACACCAGGCGCAAGCCCGGCAACATCCTGGCCAAGTACCTGCCCGCGCTGAAGAAGGTCGACGGCAGCGCCTCGCACGAGGGCCTGGACCCGAACTACCCCAAGGACTGGCGCACCGCGGCCGGTGACAAAGTCTTCCAGCAGGCCCAGGAAGACGAACGCGACCGCGTCTACTTCACCCCCGCGGTGACCCGCGCCCAGCAGGACGGCCTGCGCGCCCTCGGCCAGTTCATCTACTACGACGCGATCGTCATGCACGGCGACGGCGGCGACAAGACCAGCTTCACCAACATCCGCAAGCGCGCGCTGGCCAAGGCCAAGCCCCCGGCCCAGGGCGGCGACGAGACCACCTACCTCAACGCCTACCTGGACGCCAGGGTGTGGGCGATGAAGCAGGAAGCCGCGCACGAGGACACCAGCCGCGTGGACACCGCCCAGCGGGTGTTCGTGAAGAACAAGAACTTCGACCTCAACACCCCGCTGAGCTGGAAGGTCTACGGGGACTCCTACTCCATCAAGTAACCGGAGCGCGAAGCGGACCCGCGACAGATCGGGAGCCTGCTGGCCGCCACCGCGCTGACGGGCGCGGTGGCGGTACCCGACTCAGGACACTAGGGCCGCACGCGCACACAGCATCCACCTTCCCCAACGACGAGGGCTACGACGAACTGGTGCTGGCCAAGGAGATCCCGGTCCAGTCCCTGTGTGAACACCACCTGCTGCCCTTCCACGGCCGCGCCTACGTCGGCTACCTGCCCGGCGAACGCATCCTGGGCCTGTCCAAACTGGCCAGGGTCGTCGAACTCTTCGCCCGCGACCTCCAGGTCCAGGAACGCCTCACCAAACAGATCGCCAACTGGCTGCAGGAACACCTGTCCCCCAAGGGAGTCGGCGTGGTCATCGAGGCCGAACACCTGTGCATGGCCCTGCGCGGCGTGCGCGCCACGGGCTCCCGCACGGTGACCTCGGCCCTGCACGGCGTGCTGCGCGAGAACCCGGCCTCCCGCCAGGAGTTCTTCGCCCTCAGCGGCCTGCGCGCCTGAACCCTGGCCGTGGCACAGATCAGCCGGACTTCCGCATACTTGAGCAGGTCAAAATCTGGCGCGACTGTCGCCGTCAGGACCGGAGGGGCCAAACCGCGGCGAAGCGGTTCTTGACGTTGTCGGTGAGCCGCTTCAAACCCAGCAGGTCCAGCACGGCGCGCTGCAACGCCTCCTCTCCAGTGTTTCCGTTCCGTTCGGTGACGTGGTCGAGCAGCGCCGCCAGCTCTCGCGGTGGCAACTCCTCGAACGATCGCGGTCCCAGGTGACGCGTCCGCACCTCGGCCTGGTCGGGCAACCGGTACGTGCGCGCCGTGATCCCACTTTCCCCGAGCGGATTGTCCTCGACGAGCCTCCGCTCCCGGACTGCCTGCGCGATCGCCCGATTCAACTCGCCCCCAATCAGCTTCGTTACCCTGAACCCGCCCGAGGCCCGCACGTAGGCAGTGCGCAGCCGGCTGCCCAGTACAGGCCCCTCGAACTCGACGAGGCGCACCAGACCGTCAAGCAGTTCGCGCCGCCCCGCTCCGGCAACCTGAACTAGCTCCCCGTCGAACTGCTCATATTCCGCAAGCACCGACTCCGTGGTCGGCGTTGTCCGTTCCGCGATGTCCAGGGAGGACACCGCGTCTTCGCGCGGATCCACCACCGATGTGCACGGCTCCGGGACATTGGGCACGAACCCCATCGACCCTGACACCCTCGATTCGGCGACCACCGGTTCGGGCGCCCGCGGTTCAGGCACGACCACCACAGGGGCCGGTGGCACCGTTTCGACGACCACCGGCTGGCGTGGCAGACCAGCCGACGGATCGATGGCCTCCGACACCCAGCCTGGTGGGTGGATGTCCAACTCCTGCAAGGCTGTCCAGAGCCGGGTCAGCACTGCCGGTCGGTCGGCGTAGAACTCCGACTCGCGGATGCGGAAGAACCGCCAGCCGCACCGCTCCAGGTCGCGTTGCCGGGCTAGGTCGCGCTCGTACGCGTCGGGGCCATGCCACGCGTCGCCGTCGCACTCGACCGCCAGCCGGGTCTTGCCGCCCACGACAACTAGGTCCAGTCGGTACCCCTCGGCTGGGAACTGTGCGATGACGCTGTACCCGCGGTCGACGAGGCGGTTGAACACCCGCTGCTCGAACAACGAGTCGAACGGCTCCACTCTCCGGTCTTCGGGCACCACCGTGTGCCTGGCGCCGTCCACGCCTTCCACGCGTCCAGACACGGCGTAGCAGTAGTCCAGCAATTGAAACCGCATGTCCTCGGCGTTCCCGAGATCGGACAGGCGCAGGGAGTGGAACACCCACATCTGGTCCTTGGCACGCGACGCGGCGACATTGAAACGCTGGACGTACAGGTCCTGTGTCAGCGCGCCGATCCGTTTGCCGGGCTCTGCGGCCTTGACCATGGACAGGAACATCACGTCGCGCTCGGAGCCCTGGAAGTCCGCGGAATCGCCGCACCGCAGCTCGCGCATCTTCCACTCCTCCGGCGGAACGCGCTCCAGCAGGCGCTTCTCGATCACCTTCGCCTGGGCGCGACCGAGCAGCGACACGACGCCGAAGGTCAGTCCGTCGTAACGGGGGTCGGCGATGCACTTCTCGATCTGGTCGACAATGGCATCCGCTTCCACTGGGTTGACCTTGTCAGTGACGCCACGCTCGTACCCGTTGTCCAGGAACACCGCTTTGATCGGCTCCAGGCGGTCCGCGCCGTACTGGCGCACGGGTACCAGCCGGATTCCGTCTGGCTCATAGGCGACCCGGTTCGAGAAGCCGATGATCTCGGGCACGCAGCGCCGGTGTTCCACGAGCGTGGTCATGCCCTCGAACCGCATCTTCGCCTCGTCGAACAGGCTGCGCTTCGGATCCTCCCACGACGCGCGGTACGGGTCATCCCACAGATATTGGTTGGCGAGGTCGCGCAGCTCTTGCTGGTGGGTGCCGACGGCCGTGGGTGAGACCTGCTTGTCGTCGCCGATGACCACGATCTTGGGTGCGAGGTACTGCAGGAACGTCGCCTCCAGGCCGGCCTGCGACGCCTCGTCGACGACCACGACGTCGAACATGTCCGGCTGGACGCGGAACTGCTCGGCGATCCGGTAGACAGGCATGATCCACACCGGCACAGCCGGGCGGCAGCGATCCATGGCCGCCTTGATATCGGCTCTGCGCTTGTCGGCGTAGACGCCGGTGCCCTTGCCCAGTCGATTGACCAGCTGGGCGTACTGAAGCAGGTTGGCCCGGGCCTTGCCGGAAAGTCGTTCCGGCGACACCGCGTGCCCCCACGCCCGCTCAGCGGCGAGCCGCTCCACTTGGCCGCGCACATCCTCCTCGGCCTGAAGCACCTCGGCCTGAAGCGCGTTGACGTCTTCGTTGCCGCGCCCCCGGACCCAGGCCCGTGCCACGGCCCACGCCCAAGCCGCGTCCCAGTCGGCCAGCTGCTGTACCCAGGCGGGGTCCCGCGGAGCTGCCAGCACGGCTTCGTACACGCCGGGCAACACGCGTGCCAGAGTCGCCGCGATGTCGTCGCGGCGACGCGCTTGCCGAGTCACATCGGTCAGGCGTGCCAGCCGGTGGTAGGCGGCCGCATACGACTCGTGGTCGCGCTCCTCGGCGGCTTGCGCCAGGCGTTGCACGCACGGCGCGGCGTCGGACCACTGCGCCACGTCGGCGATGGTCCGCGCAACCTCCAGCAGCGGCACTGTGGCGGCGGTACGCGCGTCGGAAACGGCGGCGGCGTCGACGAGCCGGGCATAGGTCTGCACGGCCTCAAGGTCTGTCCAGTTCGGCCGGGGGAGGCTGAGACCCGCCAGGCCGCGTTCCTCCAATTCAAGGGCTTCGCCCAGCGTCAGTACGCGGCGCAACTGTGCCAGCTCCGTCACATGCCACTGGAGCCGTTCGCTCAACGTGTCCTCTGCCGGGATGTGCACCGAGTCGGGCCACGCCTTGTCCAATGCGCCCAGCGTCCTGGTGGCCTCGGCCCAAGCCAGGAACAAGTCCAGCTGGCCGGCCGCGGTGGGCGGAACGCCATTGACGCGCACCGCGTGGAACAGCGGCTGAGCCTGCTTCACGGCCTTGGGTGCGAAGGCGCTTGTCCTGGGCGAGCCGTCCGGGTTGGTTTTGAGCCTGCCGCCGTCGCCGAGGTGCCCGCGCAGCGAACCGGCCAGCGCGACGAGCGTACCCAGCTCGGCGTCGCGGACCTCCACCTCGGTGAGCGGGCCGAGCTGGTCGACGAGGGGACCGACGCGCCCGATGAGCCGGGCCACCTGGTCACCGCGCGACCGCCAAATGGTCGCGCGGCCGGCGAGCACGTCGGACAGGGCGTTGTTCATCCAGTCCTCGCACCGCCGCGACAGGTCTTCGGCTTCCCGCGCGAACTCGTTGAGCCGCTGACGCAGCGACGTCCGCGTGGGCTGGTCCAACCGACGGACGGCGTCGAAGGCCGTGTGGCTGGTGAGGCTGCTGTGTCCCTGCTCGGCGGAAATGGCCTGCCGTTCCGCGGTCACGAGTGCGGCGAACGCTTCGGGGGTGGGCACATCGGTGAGGGGAAGCCTCCTGAGCCGCGACTCTGGCTCGTCTGCGTTGAGCGCGTCATCCACCACGCTCCGGTGCCATTCGACGATGTCGCCCGCCGGAACCGGGGATGGGAGGACGCCAGTCACGTCGGTCAGGTCGGCCAGCCAGCCGAAGCGTTCTCGCTCAGCCGCCACACGCTTCGCGATGGCGGCGAGAGTGCCGCGGTAGTCGCCGACCTCGTGCTGGGCGACCTCTTCGCCGCGTGCGTCGAGCAGTCGTCGGTACAGTCCGGCGCGACGTCGGCGAAGTGCTTCGATCGCCGTGAGGTGATTCTCGATGGCCCGGTGCGCGGCCTCGGCGTCGTACTCGCCCGCCACGTGGCTGATTCGTTCCACGGCGACCTTGAGATCTGCCAGATCCGACCTCGAGGAGCCAACGACGGAAACGGCCAGCGGCGCGATGGAGTCGGGCAGCTTCGCCCGCACCTCCTTCAGCGCGCGATCGGTGTGCGCGGTGACGAGCACCCGCTTGCCCTGCGCGAGGAGGTGGGACAACAGAGCGGCGACTGTGTGGGTTTTGCCCGTTCCGGGCGGACCCTGCACGAGGGTTTGCGCCTTCGCGTCAACCTGCCCCAGGACGCGCAGCTGTTGGTCGTTGACCGGCAACGGCAGAAAGGGGTCGGTGTCGAGCTGGACCAGTGCGCCCGGTTCGGGCGAGCGCTCCGCGGCCGGCCGATGGTCCGGGTCGACGAGCGGAAGCAGCCCATCCGGAACGACACCGGATTCGGCTAGCTGCGCGGCGACCGAGTCAAGGATGTCAACGATTCCCTGCCGCGAACGCCTGCGCAGGATGAGAGCGGGGGCGAATGCGGCCACGGCGTGTGCCACGGGCTTCTGAGGGTCGTCATCGTCGACGTATGCGGCACCGCCATCGAGGGCGTGCACCAGCCGTCGCACCACGCCGCCCACGACATCGCGGCGTATCACGGCCACCTCGACCTCACGGGCCTCGCTCTTGATCTGCGCGACGTGCTGTGGGTTGGCCACCCGACCGGGGGCGAGCATGTCGAGCTCGACGTTCATGCCGTCCGCGACCTCCGCCTGGTGAAGGGTCAGCCATCCGGTGTCGTCGTCGAAATGGATCACAGCGGGCACGGTGATGAGATGACGGCGGACCTCATCATGGCCGGCCGGCGCCCATGACAGACAGCCGACGCCGACGACCAGTTCGAGTTCCTCGGCATGTCCCGTTGCGGTGACGTAGACGGAGAACAGGTCGTTGTAGACCTCCCGCGCCGGTCGATCGGTCCGTTCGCGCTCGGCCCATACCGACCACCGCGACTCCCATTCGGCGAAGGCGTCACGGATCGCGGGCACGTCGTCGAGCGTGGTGCGCTGGTGCCCTTCGCCGATCGACCCGCGCAGGCACGGCGAGCCAGCCGGGTCGTCCCATCCTCCGGCCAGCCACGGTTGCAGCTCCGCCTCTGGCTCTGGCGGGTCCTGGTGCGCGACCCGCTCAACCGTGATCAGGGCGGCGCCGGGCTCGGGCTCGTCCTCCCGGTGCGCGGACCGGATAGCGGGGTGTACGGGCAGCTGTCCGAACCACAGCACCGACTCGTAGCTGCTGGTGGTGCGGGGCGGGTTCGACTTGAGCTGTTGGCTCCGCGCCAGGAACTCGAAAAGCCGCACCGCTCGATCAACCGCTGTTCCCCGCACATTCGGAGCAACGCCGTTGTCCGCCACAGCCGACCCCCCTTCTTCACTGAACCGACACGGTTCTCATCGCCTGGGACGGGTCCGGCGATACAGCCGAAACCACACTGTTACGAATCTGGTCTGCGGTTTTGCGGCAGCGCTCGGCTGGGCAGCATGCCGACGGCTGGTGCGCGAAAGTTAGCCTGAACGGTCTACTTGATGAGCCCGCTTGGGCGCGTTGGATCACGCCTGAACACGGCACTGTCGTTCCTGCCCGAAGTTGGTCGGAAAGCGTTCCCGATCGCCTCTGCTTTCTGCTATGAACGGCTGGTGGCGGCCTTCGGGGGGAACGTTCGAGAAGCGTATGAGGCGATGCGATGCTACCGAGAAGAGTTCCATCGTACCTGCGTCGCAACCTTTGCGGAAAGGTTCGGGCAAATTCCCGACGAGGCTGAACAACTGAATTGGCGCATCACATGGGCGCTTCTGTTGGGGGCATGGATGAAGGCCGGACTCGGCCAACTTCGCTTGCTCCTGTCCCCGTCACTGCCCGGCACGAGCCAGCGTGTGGACGCTCTGTTGCTGGGCACCGGAGTCACCGGCTTGCTGACTGTGGTGTTGGTGGACGTCGATGATCTCGTCCGGCTCGATGAAACTGACGCGCTCTTGGTCGCGGTCGACGGCGTGCCCCGCACGCATCCGAGTCGACGGGCCGCTGCTGCTGCGGCTTACCTCCGCGCTCGCCTGGCCTCCCGGGAGCAGGTCGCCGACGTGCGGGCGGTGACCATCCTGCACCGGGCATCGCCGGGGATGGTCGACCGGTTACGAGCGGCCGCCGCCAACAGCCACGGGAGCCGGGAGGTCTCCCTGCTGGGCACACACCACCTCGACGAAGACAGGTTTGCCCTGATCGACCACTTCCGCTGCACGGACCTGAGTGCGCCGACTGATGAGCAGGTGCAGCAGTTCCTCGAAGCCGCGCCTACACCCGCGCGTCCCGTTGTCGAACAGCTTCCCGGCATGGTGCGGGAGGCGGGCGACCTGGTGCTCCTCGGCCCACAGCAGGACGCCTACCTCAGCGTGACCAGGGCGGCGGCCCGCGCCAGCAACCACGTCTTCGCGGTAACCGGAGGCCCGGGGACGGGCAAGACGGCGCTGGCAGTCCGCTTGGTCGCGGACGTTCCACGCCGGGTCGCTGGCCAGCAAGCCCGGTACATGACCTCGTCCGCGCCGGCGTTCGAGCGCCTACAGCGGGCCGGACGCCCCGCGGCGGTGGAAAATCGCTTCGCGCTCCTCGACGGGTCCGCCGCGCCGCTCGGCGATCGGCGAGAGCTCCGAGTGGTGGACGACGCACACCGGATCGAGCGCCGTACAGGTGTGCTGGCGCGAGTCCTGGACGGTGATGGCACCCGCGTCTTCTGCTTCGACGACCGGCAGGCATCGGAAGCTGGTCGCGGCGTGACCGTCGCGGAACTGGCCGCCGCCGCGGGGCGCCGGGGAAGGTCGTTCACCCACGTCGACTTGACGGCGCAGTTCCGCTGTGCCGGATCGGCGCGATACCTCATCTGGGTCGACGACGTGCTCTTCGGCGAGGACACGCGGGGATGGACGGGCGACCAGCACTACCTCGGCCTCGCCGAAACCGAGGTCGTCCTAAGGAATTGGCTCAACGGCCACGCCACCAACGGCCACACCGCCGAACTGGTGACCGCACGTCCAGGAGGTGCGTCGGCGTGGTGCGGGCACGAACTCGACTACGCGGCGGTGCTGATCGGCCCCGATCTCTTCCGCAGGCGTGGCCGCTGGGTCACGGGCCCGGCGCGGTCCCGAGACGCGACCGCGGAAAGCTCTGTGCCCGAGGACCATCTACGGGCTGTCCTGCTCACCTACCGGATGCTGATGACGCGTGCTTCACGGGGCGTCTTGCTTCATTCCAGCGATCCCGAGACTCACGATTTCCTGAAGGGCTTGCTCCCCTTTCGAGCGATGCGGGGATCCGAATGACCGGGGAAGGGACTGCGGTGAGCCCGCCACGAAGCGGGAAGCGGTGGTCGCAGGCCGAGGAGGACGAGCTGCTGTGGGAAACCCGCGGCACGTTCACCGTGGCCGAGATCGCCGAGCGGCACGGCCGGTCGGAGAACTCGATCTGCATCCGAGTCGCCAGCCTTGTCCGCGACGTGCGGGAGTTCGAGTGGCACGAGGTCCACGGCCATCGTCCCGCGTTCGACTGGGCGCGTGAGGAGCTGCGCAAGGGCGTGGAGGGATCGCTCTCGGCGCAACAAGCCCGTGCCGACAGCGCGACCGGCACGCCATTCATTGAGGCGCCACTGGTGAAGGCGCCGCCGAGGCAGAAATCCAGCCCGCTGCGCCGGGAACGGGCGATCACGGTGGAAGACGAGATCGTCCAGGTGTGGACCTCAATCACCGGCAAGGCAGCCGGGTTTGTTCCTGGCACAGCTGAACTCGACGTGCTGGCACACGTCGAACGGGAGACGCTCATCGAGACCGGCCGCCGACTGCACCAGATGTACGGCAAGCTGGTCGTTTCCGACTGGGTGGTCGAGTGCGACTGGGCCAACGTCGAGCAGCTGCGGATCACCGCCACTCAGATAGGTGACCAGGCCGATGAGGCCAGGTGGACCGGCGCCGAACTGCTCAGAGCGGGCCTCGTCAAAGTGCCACGGGGAGACCGCGACATCCTGCTCCAGCGGCTGGGGCTGGAGGGTGAGGGCACGACGCTGAAGGCGATCGGTCAGCGCTTCGGCGTGACACGGGAACGCATCCGCCAACGCCAGACCCGCGCGCTGAACCGGTTGCGAGTGGGCGATCCCGGCACCGTGTTCCGCGCGTGGGACCACGTGCGCGGGGTACTGCTAGCCGCACTCGGGAACGCCGATGGCGCTCCCGCCCCCGATCTGGTGCTGTCTTTCCTGGACTTGGCCGTGCCCACCGCGCCCCGCACTGAGGCCGTGCGGATCGTGGCGGCGCTGTGCGGCTGTTCGTCCGAGGCGGGAATGGAGCTGGCGACCCGGGTCGTGCAGCTAGACCGGCTTCGGAGTAATGAACGCGAGGCGGAACTCCGTGAAGAGAAACGACTCGGCAGGCTCAATGCCCGTCTCCGGTTCGTCGTCGACAACGCCGACTGGCCGCCCGGCGTGGCCGCCCCGGTTCTCGATGGGGACCTGCGCCCGCTACGGCTCCCGCGTGAGGCGGACGGTCTGAGCGAGTCCGGTTGGTGGTATGCCGAGTCACTGGGCCGGGAGGTCGGCTTCGACTCCGGCGTCGAACTGCGGTTCGCGCAACGGCTGGACATCTCTGACTTGGTGCGGACGTACTGCGAACAAGCCCTGGCGATTCCGTATCGCCTGGAGGGCCGTCAACGCTCCTACTACCCCGACTTCGTCGTGGACTTGACTGATGGGCGACGCCTGGTCGTCGAGATCAAGGCATCGCCGACCGACTTCGCGATGTACGAGAACATCGTCAAGTTCGAGGCCGCGACCCGCTATTGCCATGCTCGCGGCTGGGGCTTCGTGGCCACCAACGGCTACCGCACCCCGGCCTGCCTCCTCCGCGAGGAGGTGAGTCCGGAAAGGGAAAAAGCGTTGGTTGATGTGCTGGAGAGCGGTGTAGCCGACTGGCCGACGATCCGAGCCCAGATGTTGCGCCACAAGATTGCCCACGTCGAGCTGGCCGCCATGATTGTGCGCAATGAGTGGTTCTGGCGCTCCGGACCATATCGCCTGTCCATCAGGCCACTGCGTCCATTCACATGATCAGGTGAGCCCGGCGCGGGCAATGTCGCGACCGCATGGAAACGGGGAGCCCGGCATCGCCGGGCTCCCCGCTGTCGTGACCGGCCTCAGGAGCCGGGAACCGCCTGGGCCTTCGGGTTGCGTTCGAAGACCGACCAGAACGAGGACGAGCAGTAGGCGCAGTTCGGGCCGAAGTACAGCCCGCGGGCCTGTTCGTCGCCCATCAGATGGAAGCGGAACCACGCGGTGATGGGGCCGTGCAGGGCGGCGATGCCGTAGTGGTCGGCGCCGCGCTGTTCGGCGTAGATGGCGGGCACCTGGGTGGCCTGGGTGTAGGTCCGGCGGACCGTGGCCGGCCGGACGGTGGGGTCGTTCTCGCCCGCGTAGAACACCGCGGGGCCGCGCACCCGGCCCGCGTTGCTGAAGGCCAGGGGGTAGATCGGCGCGATGGTGTCCACGCGGGGGTCGGCCCCGGCGTCGACCGCGGCGCCGCCGCCGAAGGAGTGGCCGGTGGCGCCGACCTTGTCCAGGTCGACCTTGCCCTGGAAGACGCTGCCCGCCTGGCCGTTCTCGGTGGTCAGGTGGTCAAGGCCCTGGAGCATGGGGCCGCCGGTGCCCGCGTTGCCCTCGGCCGCGGCGACGATGAAACCGTGCGAGGCCAGGTGGTTCAGCAGCGGGGCGTACCGGTCGAGCTTGGAGACCGCGCCGTTGTTCCACAGCAGGACCGGGTGCTTGAAGCAGCCCAGCGTGCCCAGGTTGACCGGCCGGAACACGGTCGTGCCCCGTCCGTTGGAGGCGGAGGTCACCGCGAACGGGCCCGCCGCGGCCCACTGGCCGTTGACCGAGGTGCAGGGCGAGATCGGCGGCGTGCTGGTGGTCGTGGTCGGGGTGCTGGAGCTGGTCGGCGTGGTGGTGGGGGTTGTGGTGGTCTCGTTCTCGGTGATGAGGGTCTTGATCTGGTTGAACACCCCGGCGTCACTGGGGAAGGCGAGGTGGTCGATGCAGGTGGGGGTTTGGCGGTTGCCTGCTCCGGCGAGCTCGGCCGAGGTGCTCGGGCTGACGTTCCAGTCGCAGGTCGAGCGCAGCGTCGTGTACCGCACCGCGGGGGAGCCCGGCACCTCGGTGCCGGAGTTGAGCGCGGCCAGCCAAGGGGAGCCGATGGCGAACTGCCGGCACGAGGTGTAGAGGTTCTGGCACATGGACGCGGTGGTGGTCCCGTGGTGCGGGCCCGCCATGGAGAAGTACATCGACACCTTGTCCTGCGCGCCGGAAACGTGCTTCAGATAGGAACGCGCGGCCAGGGTGGAGGCCGACCAGGTCACCAGGACGACTTTGCGCGCGCCGCTCTGCGCGAGCACGCTGTCGACCTTCTGCCCGATCTCGACACCCGCTTTGGTGAGGTCGCCCTTCATGTTGAAACTGTCGGTCCAGGTGTGCACCCGGTCCGGCCGCCAGCCTGCGCTGACGAAGTTGCGTCTCATCGGTTCCATGGCCGAGGCCTGGGCCGTCATACCGGGAATGAGAATGACCGGATCATGCTCCACCGCGGACAGCGGCGCCGGTTCCGCGCTGGCCTGGGCGGAAATTCCGGTTATCGCCAATACCGCGGCCGCCAGCAAGGCCAGCACGGCGAGAAGTGCCGCGGCAGGGGCGCGAAGACCGGGGAAGGCTTGCTTTTGTGGCATGGGAGAGCCTCCAGGAAACAGGGAGAATGCAGGGGTGAGAACAGGTGTCCTAGGTCACGCTGTTCCTTGACGCTACGAAAAGGTGAACGCCGGCACCATGTGCGGGCACACATTCCTTCGGGACCCGCTATGTCGCGGACCCCAGGTTGCGCTGGATACCGGCGACCAGGCGGCGGGCCACGTCCTCGCCGCGGCCGGGCGGCCAGTTGAGCAGACCCGCGCCGGAGGCCATGCCGCGGTGGCCGTCGCCGAGCAGTTCGTCCAGGCCGGGAAAGGGTCCCGTGGCGGTGGACAAGCTGGGGGAGAGGCTGGTCAGGATGGCGCGGGTGAGGTCGAGGCCGATGTAGTCGGCGTTCTCCATCGGCCCGACCGAGGCCAGCCGCAACCCGAAGCTGGAACGCACCACGGTGTCGATGGTGGCGGCGTCGCACACGTTGTCCCGCAACAGGTGCAGCGCTTCCCGCAGCAGCGCGAACTGGAGCCGGTTGCCGATGAAGCCGGGCACGTCGCGGTGCAGGCGGACCGTGGTCTTGCCCAGCGCGCCGAGCAGCTCCTCGGCCTGGCACACCAGCTTCGGCTCGGTCTTAGCGCTGGGCGCGAGCTCCACCAGCGGGATGAGGTGCGGCGGGTTCCACCAGTGCACGCCGACCAGCCGGCCGGGATGCCGCATCACCGACCCGACGTCGGTGAGGGACAGGACCGAGGTGTTGGACCACACCGGGATGTCGGGGGAGACGGCCGCTTCCACCGCCGCGATCACCTCGTGCTTGACGGCCAGCCGTTCCGGCACCGCCTCGATGACGAACTCGGCCGGCCGCAACGCCTCCGCCAGCCGGGGCGTGGCGGTGATCAGGCTCCGCGCCCGCTCGCTCGCCTCCTCGGACGCGCCGCACAACCGCAAGGCCGTGCCGAGGCGCTCGGGCAGGCTGTCCAGGGTCGCCGGGTCGGAATCGTGGATGTGCACCTGGTGGCCGCCCCTGGCGAGCGCGACCGCGATGCCGTGTCCCATGAGCCCGGCACCGATGATGCCGAATCGCGCCATGACTTCTCCTTCGTTTCTGGTGAAGATCCAAGTTCTCTACGGGTCGCGCAGCGCGTGCAGGCGGAGCGCGAGCTGGATCTCCAGGAGCCGGTCCGGGGACTGCCAGTCCTGACCGAGCAGGCTGCCGATCCGGTCCAGGCGCTGGCCGACCGTGTTGGCGTGGATGTGCAGCAGGTCCTTGGTGCGGGGCACGTGGCAGCCGCTGGCGAAGTAGGCCGTCAGGGTGCGGATGAGCTCGGTGCCGCGGTCGCGGTCGTAGTCCAGGACCGGCCCCAGGGCCTGCCGGATGAAACCGGTGTGGTCGGCCCGGTCGGCCAGCACCAGACCGATGAAACCCACCTCGGCCATCGAGGCGCCCGAACCCTCGCGGCCAAGGCGGAGCAGTGCGCGCAGGCACCGCTCGGCCTCCCGGTAGGCGGCGGCCAGGCCCGCAGGGCCACGCCCCGGGCCGCCGGCCGCGACCGTGACCGGGCAGCCGGCCTGCGCGCCGAGCGCGG